>JBHIDG010000329.1:0-3863 GCA_046760025.1 Woeseia sp.
GGATGTTGCCGTGGCGGCGCAGCACGACTGGGACCAAACCCCGGCCGCCGAACGGGCGGCGATACTGTTGAAGGCTGCCGACCTGTACGAACAACGCGGCGCTGAGCTGATGGCGATTTGCGTAAGCGAGGCCGGCAAGACCGTCCCGGATGCGATTTCCGAACTGAGGGAGGCTGTCGACTTCCTGCGCTATTACGCGGTCGAAGCCGGCCGACTTTACGGCGATCTCACGATTCTTCCGGGTCCTACCGGCGAGCGGAACCAGTTGCGGTTGCGTGGGCGTGGCATCTTCGTCTGCATCAGCCCATGGAACTTCCCGCTGGCCATTTTCACGGGACAGGTCGCGGCCGCATTGGCAAGCGGCAATGCCGTACTGGCAAAGCCGGCCGAACAGACGCCACTGATTGCACACCGGGCCGTGCGGCTCATGCTCGAGGCAGGGGTGCCGCCCGCCGTTCTGCACTTTCTTCCCGGCGACGGGGCGACGATCGGCGGGCATGCCATCGCCGATCCCAGGGTGTCCGGCGTCGCCTTCACGGGATCGACGGAGACTGCAAGAATCATCAATCAGTCGCTTGCAGCGAGGGACGGACCAATCGCGACGCTGATCGCCGAGACCGGCGGGCAGAACGCGATGTTCGTCGATTCTTCGGCGCTGCCCGAACAGGTCGTTCTCGATGCGGTCACGTCTGCATTCAACAGCGCGGGCCAGCGCTGTTCCGCGCTGCGGCTTCTGTGCATACAGGAAGATGTTGCGCCACGTGTCATCGAGCTCCTGTCGGGGCATATGGACGAGCTCAATATCGGTGATCCGTCCGATCTGTCGACGGACGTCGGGCCGATTATCGATGAACAGGCGAGAAGCGTCATCGCCAGACACATAGACGGCATCTCGAAGCAAGCGAGATTGGTGCATCGGTGTAATCTTCCGAAAGAAGCCAAACGTGGGTCGTTCTATCCCCCGACCGCCGTCGAGATCGACAGCCTGGACCTGTTGAAACGTGAAGTATTCGGCCCCGTACTACATATCCTGCGCTATGCGAGCGACAAGCTCGCGGACACGCTCCATGCGGTAAACCGACTCGGGTACGGGTTGACCATGGGCGTGCACAGCCGCATCGACAGTCGCGCAAGGGCGATAACGTCCTTGTCGGGGGCGGGTAATATCTACATCAATCGCAACATGATCGGCGCGGTGGTCGGTGTACAGCCTTTCGGCGGCCGCGGCCTGTCGGGCACCGGCCCGAAGGCCGGCGGGCCCCATTACCTGCCGGGCTTCGGCAGCGAAGTCACGGTCAGCAACAATATTTCGGCCGTAGGTGGCAACGCCAGCCTGCTATCCCTCGACCAATAGCCAATGCCCGCCATCAGCGTCTTCGATATCTTCAAGATCGGCATCGGGCCGTCGAGTTCACACACAGTCGGGCCGATGAAAGCCGCCCGCGAGTTCGGTCGCCGGCTCGAGCAGGCCGGCATGCGGGCGACAAAGCTCGAAGTCAGGCTGTACGGCTCGCTCAGCTTTACCGGCAAGGGACACGGCACCGACTCGGCAATTTTTCTCGGACTGCACGGGGCAGATCCGGAGACGGTGGATCCCGACGAGGTCGGAACAATACTTAACAGCATCCGGAGGGGGCGCCGAGTGGACCTGCCCGGTGTCGGTGCGATCACCTTCGATCCCGACACCGACCTCGTTTTCGATGCCGGGGAGCCGCTGCCTCGACACACAAACGGCATGCGCTTCAAGGCAGTCGATGAGGACGGAGAAGCGATACTGCAGGAAGATTACTTTTCCATCGGCGGCGGCTTCATCGTGCGCGATGACGAAGAAGAACCGACGAATCAGGAAGGCGAACCGCCGTACCCGTTCTCCAATGCGGAGGAACTTCTGAAACTGGCCGAAAAGAACGGGCTAACCGTCCCCGAACTGGTCTGCCAGAACGAGCTCAGCTGGCGACCCGAAACGGAAGTCGACGAGAAGCTCGATGCAATCTGGGATGCAATGCAGGCATGCGTTCACAGAGGCCTTCACACCGACGGCGTACTGCCGGGTCGGATGGCCGTGCCTCGCAGGGCAGCAGGACTCTATCGCTCGCTCAAAGCGCGCGAAAACGAAGGCAGCCTCGAAACCATGGACTGGGTGAACGCCTACGCGATTGCCGTCAACGAGGAAAACGCCGCCGGCGGTCGCGTCGTGACGTCGCCGACCAACGGCGCGGCCGGCATCATTCCGGCCGTGCTGCACTATTACAAGTACTTCGTCTCCGATTCCGACACGGAAGGCGTGAAACGGTTCCTGCTGGCGGCCGGCGCGATCGGCATCCTGTACAAGATCAACGCGTCGATTTCGGGTGCGGAGATGGGATGCCAGGGCGAGGTCGGCGTCGCCTGCTCCATGGCGGCGGCCGGCCTGGTCGCCGCCTACAGGGGCTCGGCGTGGCAGCTCGAGAACGCCGCGGAAATCGGCATGGAGCACAACCTGGGACTTACCTGCGATCCGATCGGCGGCCTGGTGCAGATCCCGTGCATCGAGCGCAATGCCATGGGGTCGGTCAAGGCGATCAATGCCGCGCGCCTCGCCCTTCAGGGAGACGGGTCACACAAGGTGTCTCTCGACCAGGTGATCAGCACCATGCGGCAGACGGGAATCGACATGTCGACCATCTACAAGGAGACATCCCAGGGTGGCCTTGCGGTGAACGTCCCAGAATGTTGATTCATTGGATGATGACGCGCTTGGGATAATCGAAGACCAGGAGTTCGGTAATCGCGTCCACGTCGAGATTCCAGTCCTGTCGATCGATCCCGAGCGCGACGAAACCGCAGGTCGGTATATTGTCGGTCAGTCCGGGATACAGATAATTGATGAAGTCGGTCAGCCCCGGATTATGGCCGACGATCATGATGTTGTTGAATCCCGTGTCCTGTTCGGCAATCAGATTGAGCATCGTCCCGACGGACGCGTGATAGAGGCGATCGTCCTTTTGCAGGAATTCCGGCGGATAACCGATCTCGCTGGCAAATATCTTCGCCGTCGACCATGCCCTGACCGCCGGACTGCTCAGAATCAACGACGGCCTGATCCCGGTCTTCTTAAATCGCTCTGCCATGACGGGAGCGTTGCGCTGACCGCGCCGATTCAGCGGGCGCTCGCGATCCTGAAGACTGGTGTCCTTCCAACTCGATTTTGCGTGTCGGAGCGTCGTGAGCGACTTCATGTCGCGAGAGTTTACATTAATCCGGTTTGCAGCCTCGCTTCGTCGGACATCATGCCTTGATTCCAGGGTGGGTCGAAGACGAGTTCGACACGCACGTCGGCAACGGTGGGAATGACGGCAATTTTCTCCTGCGCATCCTGAACGAGGATCTCGCCCATGCCGCAACCCGGCGCGGTGAGCGTCATGTCGATGCTGACCGACCTGTTGCCGTCCGGGGCAGGCATCACATCCAGGCGGTAAATGAGACCAAGATCGACGATATTGATCGGGATCTCGGGATCGAAGCAGGTCTTGAGCTGTTGCCAGATGACCTCCTCGATATCCTTGTCAGTCGCATCTTCGGGTATATACGGCGGCGGCACCGGCTCTTTACCGATCGCATCGGCGTCGCTGCCGGCAATGCGAAAAAGATTGCCTTCGATATAGACCGTGAAACTGCCGCCCAGCGCCTGCGTGATGAAACCGCTCGTGCCGGCCCGCAGATGCAGCACTTCGCCTGCGGGGATGATGACCGCCGTTACGTCACGTGACAGCGAGAAGGGTTCGTTGGTATATCCGAACATACCGGTGTCTACTCCGTAGTCGCCGGTCGGGAACGCCGATGGATGGCCGAGTTGAGCGCATGCCAGGCGAGCGTGGCGCACT
>JBHIDG010000330.1:0-3853 GCA_046760025.1 Woeseia sp.
ACCGAAGTAACTCAGATGTTCAAAATAGACGGTGTCGAATTCATGCTTTTCGATAAAGTCGGCGACGTAGGGAAATTCCAGAACCAGCGCACCCTGATCATGGAGGCAATGATTTGCGGCCTTCAGGAATTCGCGAACGTCGGCCACATGTCCGAACACATTCGTGGCCGCGATCAATTTTGCCGGGCCGTGCTCTTTCAGTATCCGATCTGCGACGTCGGGCGACCAGAATTCGTTGATCGTCGTTATCCCGCGTGATTCGGCAATCGAAGCGATATTCTCGGCCGGATCGACATTGACAACACGGACGCCCAGTTCTTCCGTGAATTCAGCGAGCAGTGTGCCGTCGTTGCCGGCGATGTCGACGACCAGGTCGGCGTCCTGTATATCCAGTTTCTGTCCGGCCGCGCGGGCCATCTCCCGGCAATGACTGACGTAGCCCTTGTTGATCGACGACCGGTAGCTGTAGTGGGAAAAGAGTTTGCGGGGGCTGACTATGACTGATGTTTGCGACAGCGAACAGCCGGTGCAGAAACATACCTGCAACGGATACTGATCCATAAGCGTCGCGGTCCGGGCATCGGGCGCGAGATTGTTCGCCAGCGGCATCATCCCCAGGTCGAGGTATTTCCTGAGATCCGCGTTGCCGCAAACCCGGCATGCCGCGTGGCTTCGGGCGTCGGTGCGCCCTTCCCTGTAGTCCTTCCAGCGATCCAGATTCAGGGACGTGTCGGCCGGTGATTCATGAGCCGACTCGCTCCGCTCGACGGCCCTTACGTCCGGATTGCGGAGCTTTGCATAATCGTACATGCTGCGGCGCTCCGAGCCGATGTTCAGCAGACCGGTCAACGGGCTCGTTGCCGCTTCCAGCACCTGCGGCGCTATCAGGTCCACGTAATCTTTTGAGGTCCACTTGTCGGTGAAGGCGGCGTCGTATTCGAACCGATCGGCCCCGAAGCTCGTCCTGATGATCAGGTGGTTGGGCACTGTCGTGACGGCCGACTCGCCGCCGAGCTTGGTCCATGCATAGAGATTAAAGGGACCGATCCCGTCGTCTTCAGAATTATTTCCCCCGTCGCCGCTGTATACGTAGTCGGTTGACAGGTAAACGAGACGCGTCCTGTGTTTCAGGCAGGCCAATGCGATGTTGGCGGTGCCCTTGATGTTGACCTCTATCGCGCCGGTCGGATCCGCTTCGACGGCACGATTGTCCGTCACTGCGGCCGCGTGAATGATCAAATCCGGATGATGGCTCGCGATATACGCCGACACGGCGTAGCGATCCGTTATATCGAGTTCTGCACGGGACGGAGCGCCTATGTCCGGCGCGAGTTTTCGCAATTGAGACCCCAAGAGGCCGGAACCACCCGTCAGCATTATGCGCAAATCTGTCTCCATGGCGCTCAATGGGTCTTGAGCGTATGGTACAGTCCAAAATGCGGGCTGTCTAAAGGAATACATTAACGTGTGTTCCTGATTATAAAAGGAAAATTCACATGCTCGTCGCCGGACCAACGCTTGCCAAATGACTCAGACGAAGGTCGAAAACCTGGATCCGCGCCTGAGCGAGATGCTCGACGAGCTTCCCAGGTTCCGAAAGGAAATCCTGCCATCGAAGTACTGGCAGGAACTGAACAGGAAAAACCTCAAACAGATTTCTGACAACCGCTACGAGAATTTCAAACGCACGGTTGCCAGGAATTACTTTACGTTCATCGTTACGCCGTGGAATCGACAGATACGCTTTCTGATGCGCTCATTGCCGTTCGGCCTGGCCGTGCGCATTTTCTCGGGCGCCTTCTTTGCGCCACGCCATGAGCTCTTCAAGTGGTATCAGTCCATTTATTACAACCTGCTCACGAAGCTCTTGTGGGCGTACGTCGAAAAGAATGACCCGGAGCGACTTCTCGACGGTTTGACCGAGCCGCTCGAAGGCAACCCGCCACGTGTGTACGAGGGAGGCCGGTTGATATCGCAGGACCTTGCCAACTCCTTCCTCGAATATCAGTCGGTCATGAACGCAGATGTAGACGAGGGCGAGATTGGCACGATCATGGAACTGGGGTCGGGCTATGGCAGAACGGCTTACGTTTATCTGATGCTACATCCCAGCTGCCGATACATATTGGTCGACATTCCACCGGCTTTGTATGTTTGCGAGAAATATTTGTCGGGCATTTTCAGCGGCAGGAAGATATTTCCGTTCCGGCCATTCCGGCGGTACGAAGACATCAGGGAAGAGTACCAAGCCGCAGACATAATTTTCCTCATGCCCAACCAACTGGAGTTGTTGCCCGAAGGTTCTGTCGATCTGTTTATCAATATTTCCTCCCTTCATGAAATGCGACTGGACCAGATCAGGTATTACTTCGAGATCATGGAGAAGCTTACCCGCAAGTACTTCTATACGAAGCAGTGGAAGGAAACCAAGATTCCCTACGAGAACGTAGTCGTTCGCCAGTCGGACTATCCCGTCAACGAGAACTGGCGGAAAATCTTCACGCGGGAATGTAAAGTACAGGATCTGTTCTTCGAGGCATTGTACGACCTGTCCTGGCAATGAGAAAAATACTCAACAAAGTACTGTTGAAAATCGGTTATCTGATCACCAAGGCGCCGCGCATCCTGTCCGAGCAATCCGTCGACTCGAATAACATGCTGCCTGCCGCACTGACCGAGGAGGTCATTATCAGCCAAGCGACCGAGTCCCCGGACAACGAGTTGTACGAAACCTTCTCGGCCGATAGCGACGTGCATAAATGGCACCATTACTTCGACATCTATACCCGGCACTTCGAGGCGTACCGATCGAGGCCGATCAGGGTGCTCGAGATCGGCGTATTCCGCGGCGGCTCTCTGCGCATGTGGAAGAAATATTTCCATCCGGGTTCGGTGATCGTCGGTATCGACGTCGACAGGAACTGCCGGCAGTACGAAATTTCCGATCAGCAGGTGTATGTACGGATCGGCAGCCAGGCCGACCCGGACTTCCTCGGCGCCGTAAACGAGGAGTTCGGGCCGTTCGACATTATTCTCGACGACGGCAGCCACAAGACCCACCACCAGCTGATCAGCTTCACCTCGTTGTTTCGCGCAGCACTCAAAGACGGCGGTTGTTACCTGGTGGAGGACATGCACACGAACTACTGGACAAGCCACGTCGATACGCCGCAATCTTTCATCGAGGTCTCGAAACAGATGGTGGATATGCTGCATGAGCCGTATCTGGGCAGAAAGGAAATTCACTTTCGCCACAACCACCACCAGGCTGTATCGGAACTGGCGCTGTCATATCTGGCCGCGAATTTGAGCGGCATCGCGTTTTACGACTCGATTATCGTGTTTGACAAAAAGCTCAAAACGCTGCCGAAGTCGGAGCAGCGCTGAAGCCGGCGCAATGTTAACTCGCTGATTTGAATGAACGCGGTGTCACATGGCTGATGCTTCGATGCGCCGGGATCCGTACCGGGCCGTATGGTTTATAACCTTTTTGCATATCTGTTGTAGGTCTGCAACAGTTATTCCAATCATTATGGACAGTATTTGGGGTTGCTGATACACTCCGAAGCACAAAATGTCGCTCAGGGACAACAACGTGGGCGGGAATTCAGGAATCGATCCCGCACACAATAACAACAATCCGCGACGCGACGAGTTGCCTGTTGCGACGCAAACGACTGTTCGCATATCAGGGGGAAGTTTTCAGACCATACACTTCAGTCACATCCATTAATCAATACAACCATTCGCTGGTCGCGCAAGAATCATTAACAGCGACTGACGAAAACCGCATAAGGGGGACTCATTGTGAGTATTGTTGACTTTAAGAAGCTGTTCATCGGCACGCTGGTGC
>JBHIDG010000331.1:0-3839 GCA_046760025.1 Woeseia sp.
CCCTGCTCGATCGAAAGTACTACTTCGATGATCTGTATCTCGAGGGCTTTGCCGCGGGCGGCAGGGCTGCCGGCAGCTTCCTGTGGCTTAAAGGGGACGTGCTGGTCATCGACGGCTTGGTGAACGGCACGGCAAATACCGTAGGCCGACTGGCCGGCATACTGCGCCAGCTCCAGACCGGTTACCTGTACCACTACGCATTCGCCATGATCATCAGCCTGACTCTGCTGCTGGCCTGGGTACTCTGGCTTTAGAGGGACGCGGCAGGAAAGAACAAGAACAGCGCAATGGACCTGACACATCAAATACTGAGCATCCTGATCTGGCTGCCGATCGCAGGCGGCACGGCGGTGCTGCTGGTCGGTGATGACGGCGACTCTGCATCGCCGCGAGCCGGTGGCATGCGTGTCCTGGCACTGCTGGTCTCCGTGCTGACCTTGATCCTGAGCACTTTCATCTACTCGAACTTCGATACGACCACGGCAGCAATGCAATTCGTCGAGCGAATGAGCTGGGTTCCCTCGTTCGATGTCTACTATTACCTCGGCATCGACGGTATATCCGCTCCGCTGATTCTGCTGACGACCTTCCTGACCCCGCTGGTCGTGCTCGCGGGATGGGACAACATCGAGGCGCGACCGGCGCAGTATTTCGCAGCATTTCTGTTCCTCGAGGGACTGATGATCGGGGTGTTCTGTGCGCTCGACGGTGTGCTGTTCTACGTATTCTGGGAAGCGATGCTGGTGCCGATGTTCCTGATCATCGGCGTCTGGGGCGGGGAACGCCGGATATACGCAACGCTCAAGTTCTTCCTGTACACGTTTCTCGGCTCGGTGCTGATGCTGGTCGCGTTCATTTACCTGTTCACCAAGACCGGGACCTTCGATTTCTTCGCCTTCATGCGCGTGCCGCTCTCGATGACCGAACAGAAACTGCTGTTCATCGCATTCCTGCTCGCCTTCGCGGTGAAAGTACCGATGTGGCCGGTGCACACCTGGCTGCCCGACGCGCATGTCGAGGCACCGACAGGCGGTTCGGTCATTCTGGCGGCGATCCTGTTGAAAATGGGCGGTTACGGATTCGTGCGCCTGTCACTGCCCATGCTGCCGGACGGCAGCCAGTACTTTGCGGGATTGATGATCGCGTTATCGCTGGTGGCGGTCGTCTATATCGGATTCGTTGCCCTGATGCAAGAAGACATGAAAAAGCTCATCGCTTATTCATCGATCGCGCACATGGGCTTCGTGACCCTCGGGTTTTTCATCCTGTGGTCTATCAGCCGGGGCATGGGCGCCGAGCTCGGCATGACCGGCGGCATCGTGCAGATGATTTCTCACGGACTGATCTCGGCTGCATTGTTCCTCTGTGTCGGGGTGCTGTATGACCGTGTCCACAGTCGTCAGATCGCGGACTACGGTGGTGTCGCCAACACGATGCCCGTGTTCGCGTCATTCATGGTGCTGTTCGCCCTGGCGAACGCAGGCCTGCCCGGCACCTCTGGATTTGTCGGCGAGTTCATGGTCATTATCGCGAGCTTCAAAGCCAACTTCTGGTACGCGTTCCTGGCTGCGACGATCATGATTCTGGGCGCCGCGTACACGCTGTGGATGATCAAGCGCGTCATCTACGGTGACGTCGCCAACGATGAGGTGGCGGAGCTCAAGGATCTGCACCGGCGCGAGTTCATCGTGCTCGGCGTCCTTGCCCTGGCCGTGTTGCTGGTGGGCCTGTGGCCGGCGCCGCTGGTCGACATGATGTCGGCAACCGTCGAGCAACTCGTGGAACATGCCGGCCAGTCGAAGCTGTAGGAGTGCCCGGAACCGGCTATGAACTTGATTGATCTGTTGCCCGCGCTGCCCGAAATGACCCTCGTTGGTTTGATCTGCGTCGTGCTCGTGGCAGACCTCCTCATTACACAGGAGAACAGGGCTGTCACATTCTGGCTTGCCATGGCCGCCCTGGGCATCACCGGTGTGTCTCTCGTTTGGACCGAGCCAGCGGCGCGTACGGTGTTGTTCGACGGCAGTTACGTCAGCGATAGGCTGTCGCAACTACTCAAATTCGCGGCAGTCGGCGTGGTCGCGCTCGGGTTCTTCTACGCGCGCGACTATCTGCAACAGAACAAACTGTTCAAAGGCGAGTATTACCTGCTGGGCATGTTCGGACTTCTCGGCGTCATGATCATGATTTCCGCGAACAGCCTGCTGACGATGTATTTGGGGCTGGAGACACTGTCCCTGTCGCTTTACACGCTGGTCGCCTTCGACCGCAATAACGCGGCCTCTGCCGAATCAGCCATGAAGTACTTCGTACTCGGCGCAATCGCGTCGGGCGCACTGCTATACGGCATTTCCTGGATATACGGCCTGACCGGCAGCCTGCAATTCCACGAGATCGCGGAGGCCATACGCACGCAACCGGATATCAACGGCCTGCCGCTCTGGTTCGGGCTCGCGTTCGTGATCGTCGGGATCGCATTCAAGTTCGGCGCCGTGCCGTTCCACATGTGGCTGCCGGATGTCTACCAGGGCGCCAGATCGCCGGTCACCCTGTATATTGCATCGGCCCCGAAACTGGCCGCACTGGCGCTCGCGCTAAGGATTCTGGTCGACGGCCTCGGCGACCTGCACGGAGTCTGGCAGGGCATGATCATGGTGCTTGCCGTCCTGTCACTCGTGATCGGCAACGTGGTCGCCATCGCCCAGAGCAATATCAAGCGCATGCTCGGTTACTCGGCGATCGGTCATGTGGGATTCATCCTGCTGGCAATCTTCTGCGGCACGGCCAACGGTTACGCGGCAGCGGTCTTTTACACCCTGACCTATGTGCTGATCGTCGCCGGCTCGTTCGGCATCGTGATCCTGCTCAGCCGGCAGGGTTTCGAGGCCGAAAACCTGAGCGACTTCAAGGGCCTCAATGCAAGGAGTCCCTGGTTCGCCTTCATGATGCTGTTTTTCATGTTCGGCCTGGCAGGCGTACCGCCGTGGGTCGGATTCTTCGCCAAGCTCAACGCCATTAATGCCGTGCTCGACGCCGGCTTCCCGGGCCTCGCCGTTTTGATGGTGCTGGCCGCGGTGGTCGGCGCCTTCTACTACATCCGCGTGGTCTGGTACATGTACTTCGAGTCCGCCGAGGACCGCGCCATCCTGCAGGCCAGGGCCGACACCCGCCTGATACTGAGCCTGAACGGTCTCGCGGTCCTGGCCATCGGCCTGATGCCGGGATGGCTGTTGAACCTTTGCATGCGGGTTCTGGGATAGCCGCCCGATCCCTTGCCGGATATCCCGGTGTTTTGTATCATGCCCGCCCTCAGCTGCGGGGTGGAGCAGTCTGGCAGCTCGTCGGGCTCATAACCCGAAGGTCGCAGGTTCAAATCCTGCCCCCGCTACCAAAAAAACCGAAAACCCGGCCATGTGCCGGGTTTTGTCCCCAACGTCCATTCATTCGACTTCCTCCTATGCTCGAATCGTTGCCGGGAGGTGTCATCGAATCCGGGGGAGTCCAGTGCACATTTATAAGGTGTCCACTAAACCAGGGCAGGTCCTTACTGACCCCAAGTGGGCATTCGCGTTTGGCTCCTGAGGCTTCGGTTGCACGGCGGCTCCCAGGAGAAGCTGACGTTCAGAAACCTCCGTTTCCACTCTGAACCGGGCAGATTTCACGCGATTTTGAGCCAACTAGCATCCTGATCTCGGTAAAATCCGGCATGACTCCGGTTCTCTATGCCGAGGCAGGTGGGGTGCGAACACCACAATACAATCCCGCGATTCCTGCCCGGAAACTCGGAGTCGACACTCATCAACCTGTTGATCGGCTTGTTATCGACACAGGCGAGGGGA
>JBHIDG010000332.1:0-3811 GCA_046760025.1 Woeseia sp.
AGCTTCACGGACACCGAGTCCAGCCTGAATAATGCACCAGTATGACGCGCTTTCGCCTAGTCTTCGATTGCCTGAGGAATTTTCCTCGCTCGGCAATAGACGCCGTTATTCCACTCACTCGGAAAATCCCTCAATCAATCAAATCCTTAACCGATCTCACGCGCGGACGGCACTTCGTAGCGGCGCAATATTCAGGCTAAAAAGCCGATGAGCAAAGGCAGAAAACGGGGCGGCACATGGAGACATCGCCGGAATCGTGACCCCTATGTAATTCAGGCAAATCGGGACGGCTGGCGCTCACGGGCCGTCTACAAGCTGGAGCATATATTGCAGAAGGAGCGAATCCTGACACCGGACATGACCTGCGTCGACCTCGGCGCAGCGCCCGGCAGCTGGAGCCAATATGTCTCGCGGCGGCTCGAGGGGCGATGCCGGATCATTGCGCTGGATATCCTGCCGATCGACGCCCTGCCGTCGGTGGAGCATATTCAGGGCGACATTAGCGAAGACGACACGCTACGATCACTTCTGGGCGCGCTTGGAAACTCGCGTGCCGACCTTGTAATGAGCGATATGGCGCCCAATATAAGCGGGAACAAAGCGATCGATCAGCCGAGATCCATGTATCTGGCCGAACTGGCGCTCGAACTTGCGGGGAGAGTCCTCGGGCGCCGGGGTAGTTTTATTTGCAAGCTGTTTCAGGGCGAGGGCACGGATGCATTCGTTGACCGGGCCGGGAAATCCTTTGAGCGTGTGCGGATTATGAAACCAAAGGCTTCCAGGCCCGCAAGCAGTGAGGTTTACTTGGTAGCGAGAAACTATCAACTATAGTAGTGTCTAATTTATTAGACGCAGTCTAATATGCCAGTCGGAGCGCCGGCCTCAAGTGAACGATTTAACCAAGAATATCCTCGTCTTCATTGTCATTATCGTCGTGCTGCTGTCCGTTGTGCAGGGCCTGAGCGGCGTTAGTGGCCCGCCGCCGGAGAAGAAGGATTATTCGGAGTTCCTCGAGCAGGTTCGCGTGGGAAACGTGGAAAGGGTCGAATTCGAGGAGAAGCGAATCCGTTACGGGAATCGTCCGCCGCTTACCTACTACACGATCAGCCCGGAAACCGACAACAACACGCTCATCGGTCTCCTGGAGGACAATGGCGTCAAGTTCACGGCGCAGGAGCCCAAGTCGCAGAGCCTGATCGGACAGCTGCTGATCAGCTCTTTTCCGATCCTGTTGTTGATCGGCGTCTGGATTTACTTCATGCGGCAGATGCAGGGCGGCGGCGGTGGCCGCGGAGCCATGTCGTTCGGCAAGAGCAAGGCGCGCCTGCTGGGTGAGGACCAGGTCGGTGTTTCCTTCGCCGACGTCGCCGGCGTCGACGAGGCGAAGGCCGAAGTTGCCGAGATCGTCGATTTTCTCAAGGACCCCAGCAAGTTCCAGCGCCTGGGCGGAAAGATTCCCAAGGGCGTGTTGATGGTCGGCCCGCCGGGGACCGGCAAGACCTTGCTGGCCAAGGCGATAGCGGGCGAGGCAAAAGTGCCGTTTTTCACGATTTCGGGATCGGACTTTGTCGAAATGTTCGTCGGCGTGGGCGCATCGCGCGTCCGTGACATGTTCGATCAGGCCAAGAAGCAGGCACCGTGCATCATTTTCATCGACGAACTCGACGCGGTCGGGCGACATCGTGGAGCCGGCCTAGGCGGCGGGCACGACGAACGCGAGCAGACGCTGAATCAGATGCTCGTCGAGATGGACGGGTTCGAGGGCAACGAGGGCATCATCGTCATCGCGGCCACCAACAGGCCGGATGTGCTCGACCCGGCATTGTTGCGGCCGGGTCGGTTCGACAGACAGGTGGTCGTGCCCTTGCCCGATATTCGCGGCCGGGAACTCATCCTGAAAGTCCACATGCGCAAGGTTCCGCTGGATGACGACGTTCGCCCGAGCGTGATCGCTCGTGGTACGCCGGGCTTCTCCGGCGCCGACCTTGCCAACCTGGTCAACGAGGCAGCGTTGTTCGCCGCCCGCGCCAACAAGCGCGTCGTGAGCATGGACGAGTTCGAACAGGCCAAGGACAAGATCATGATGGGAACCGAGCGCCGTTCCATGGTCATGAGCGAGACCGAGAAGCGCAACACTGCCTATCATGAGGCTGGTCACGCGATCGTCGGTTACAGCGTGCCGGACCACGACCCGGTATACAAAGTGACGATTATTCCGCGTGGCAGGGCGCTCGGCGTCACGATGTATCTGCCAGAAGAAGACAGATACAGCACTTCGAAACAGCAACTCGAGAGTACGATCTCGACCCTGTTCGGCGGCCGACTTGCCGAAGAGATAATAAACGGGCCGGAGCGCGTGACGACAGGGGCTGCGAACGACATTGAGCGCGCGACCGAGATTGCCCGCAACATGGTAACCAAGTGGGGGCTAAGCGAAAAGCTGGGGCCGCTCACCTACAGTGAGGATGACGGCGAGGTATTCCTGGGCCGCTCTGTGACCCAGCACAAGCAGGTGTCCGATGTCACGGTCCATACGATCGACGAGGAAGTCAGGAATATCATCGACCGGAATTACGATCGCGCCAAGGCGATCCTCGACGAACACAAAGACAAACTTCATGTCATGGCCGGGGCACTGATGAAGTACGAGACGATCGATAATGTGCAGGTCAAAGACATCATGGAAGGCCGTGAACCAAGGCCGCCTGAAGGCTGGGACGACTCCGACGATACGGAAGGCAAAGGTGCCACGAAAGACAAAGAGGCCGAGTCCACCGGCGTGATCGGCGGCCCCGCCAGCGAACACTGAAGTCGCCCATTTATCGATTCCCCGTCCGGACGGGGAAACAATACGACAGTTCATGCACTTGCGCCTGGGTTCCCGAATACTCGATCTCGATCGCCCACGGGTGATGGGCGTTATCAATGTCACGCCGGATTCGTTCTCGGATGGCGGCAGATACCTCGAGGTCGATGCCGCAGTAAGCCGGGCGGGGCGCATGCAGGCCGCCGGCGCCGATATCATCGATGTCGGCGGCGAATCGACGAGGCCGGGTGCAGAGACCGTGCCGGAAGGCGAAGAGCTCGACCGCGTAGTCCCGGTGATCGAAGCAATTGCCGGCCGCTGCGACGTGGCGATCTCCATCGATAGCAGTAAGCCGGCGGTGATGCATGCCGCCGTGGACGCCGGTGCGACGATGATCAACGATGTCTGTGCGCTGACCGGGGACGGTGCGCTGGCGTCGGCGTCGAAACTCGATGCTGCCGTGTGTCTGATGCATATGCAGGGTGAGCCCCGCACGATGCAGGAAAACCCGGCCTACAAGCGATTTCCCGGGGACATTCTGGCGTTTCTGTCGGGCAGGGTGGCCGCGTGTCGACAGGCCGGTATCGGCGCAGACAGGATCGTCATCGACCCGGGATTTGGCTTTGGCAAGACGCACGAGCACAATGTGCGTCTGCTGGCTGACCTCGAGCAATTTCAAGAACTTGAGATGCCCCTGCTGGTCGGCCTGTCGCGCAAGAGTACACTCGGGCACCTGACCGGCAAAGGTCTCGATGACCGGCTGTCGTCGGGCGTCGCCGCGGCCGTCATGGCTGTGGAGCGCGGTGCCAACATAGTGCGCACGCATGACGTGGAGGCGACGGTCGATGCACTCAGAATCGTGGATGCCGTAATGCAGTCAGGCAGGGACGAATGACCAAGCGCTTTTTCGGCACGGACGGGGTCCGGGGAAGGGTTGGCAAGGATCCGATGAGCGCGGACTTTGCGCTCCGGCTGGCCAGTGCCGCGGCCCAGGTACTCGTGCCG
>JBHIDG010000333.1:0-3752 GCA_046760025.1 Woeseia sp.
CCACCACTCGCGTTCGGCAAGTCGCTGGTTTTGAAGACCAGGGAAGTCACCAGACCTCATTCACCTCCATGGCGGTTAATTATGGTGGGTGCGAAGTTGACGCAGGTTACCCATGCGAATTGTAACACCCGTCGCATCGAGGTGTTCCATCAGGGGCACGGTGAACTTTCTGTTCGCACCGAGCAGCTCGCGAACCTCAGACACCGTAAATTTCTGCGGATATGCGAAATGCGTCTCGATTTCGGCGACGGCATTATCGAAAATTTCGGCGTGCACCACGAAATCCGACTTGCGGTCGTGTGTTCTCAGCCTGACGAGCCGATCCGTATCGCAGAGCAGCTTGAAAAGATCTCGCCGGACCTTGTCGGGGCCCACGACTTGATCGGGGTAGGTTGGCGCAAGCCGGCGCATGCGAAATGCCTCTTCCATTTCGGCAGCGAGACGGCGCTCCTTGTGCGTGAGCCCCACAAGCGGGTCGAAGCCCACCAGGCGTAAGATGCCGCCATGATCCTCGATACGCGCGTCCGATATCAACCGGCTAATTGCGTGTCGGAATACATCCTCTGCCGGTTCGATCGCAAGGATGCTTCGAAGCTTCGCCGCCGCGATTCCCTGGTGATTTGGATGAGTTTCGTGGTAGCGACCCATCTCAACGAGGATGGCCTCGTTCAGCTTGGAGTAAGCCGCGCAATCGACGAGCTTGCCGGCGTCGGTAGACACGGGTCCAACGGCGGCGAGCGACGAATCGACCTCGCCTGGATCGAGCCCGAGCAAGTCGCTCAACGCATCGAGCGTCGTACCGGCGAGACCGGCCTCGGCGAGAAACATCCGGGCCTTTTCCACGGGACCGCCTCGAGCGCTCGTCATCAGGTGGCCCGTGACTCGAGCGTCGAATCGCCGGTGTCGCTCCGGGTGCGCGTCCAATACCCGCCCGCCGCCGATGGTTCGCATCGGCGAGTAGCTCCGAATGATAAATCGCTGCGTCTGATAGGTCGTCAGATCACGCTGAAAGCGCAGCTGGGCAAACGCAGTGGCCCCGGGCTCGAGCCGCTCGCGATCCAGCAATCGCACTCTGGCCATCACCTCGCTGGTTCCCGCCAGGAATCTGACCGTTGCGGAATCATGCAAGGAGTCTCTGTGGCTTTCGAGCAGTCGCAGCTCCACGTCGATGCGCCGGCTTGCTTCGATGCATCCCCGCGACGCAAGCACGTCACCCCGCTTGATTTCCTCTCGCTTGATATGCCGAAGATTCACGGCGACACGCTGCCCCGGCGTCGCCCGCTCCACGGCTCGGTTGTGCACCTGCAACCCCCGTATCGTGACGGCGAGCTTCCGCGGCAGGAGCTCGACTCTGCCGTGAGCGGTCAGCTCGCCGCCGCGTAACGTGCCGGTCACCACGGGCCCGAATCCCCGCATGACGAATGCCCGATCGACAGGCAGAAACGGATGCGCGATTCCGGTGTCGTGGACTTCGACCGGCTCCAGTCTGTCGAGTGCCCGACGAATCGCGTGCATCCCCTCGTTCGTAACCGCGGAGGCGCACACCAGATCCGCATCCTCGAGAAATGTGCCGGCGACAAAAGACCGAACCTCCTCGATCGCGAGCGCAAGCTGCTCTGTAGAGACGAGATCTTGTTTGGTGATCACGATGACGCCGCGATCGACGCCCAGCAGCTGCGCAATGTCCATGTGCTCCCGTGTCTGCGGCATGATCGCCTCGTTCGCGGCCACGACGAGCAGGGCGCCATCGATGCCCGTTGCGCCCGAAATCATTGTTCGCACGAAGTTCTCATGGCCCGGAACATCGATGAGATCAATCGTTCCTCGCGCGCCTTGCAGATACGAAAAGCCCAGCACGATGGACAGGCCGCGGTCCTTCTCCTCCTTCAGCCGATCCGTGTCGATCCCGGTCAGCGCGCGAACCAGCGCCGTCTTGCCGTGATCGACGTGCCCGATTACGCCCAGCGTGAGTTGCGCCGTCATGCCGCTGCGCGCTCGACGGCTCCGATGAGGTCCTCGGTCTCCCTGCCGAGCACGGTCCTCAAGTTGAGTTGCAGACAGTCGTCGGCGATGCGCCCTATGACCGGCGGTTCGTTCCGGCGCAGCCGGCGGGCGAATTCGGAAGCACTGTAAGTGCTGTGGCGCAGCCGGATCGCGGTGCTGGGGATGCCTGTCATCGGCAGCGAGCCGCCGCCAGCGTAACTGAGGTCGTCGCGCAGGGAGCTTTCCAGACCGGGAATTTTCGCCAGCCGATCGAGCACGCTCTTCGAGCGCCGGTCGAGGCTCATCTTGTCCTCACCGATCATGCGCAGCACGGGAATCCGCTCAAAGGGATCGTTCGGCGGCAGATACAGTCGGAGCGTCGCGTTCAGCGCTGCGAGCGAAAGCTTGTCGATGCGTAACGGCCGCAGCATCGGATTTCGCTTGATCCGGGCGATGAGCTCGGCATTCCCCAGCAGGATCCCGCATTGCGGACCGCCCAGCATCTTGTCGCCGCTGAACATCACCAGGTCGGCACAGGCGGCGACGCATTCCTGCACCGTGGGTTCGTCGCGCAGCCCCGCTGGCCTGACATCCACCAAAGCACCACTGCCGAGGTCCTGAATCAGGATCAGGCCGTTTTGATGTGCAAGCTCGGCCAGTTCGGACAGGCCCGGCTTCGACGTGAAGCCCGAGATCCTGTAGTTGCTCGGGTGGGACACCAGGAACGCGCCCGGCTGCTCAGACAAAGCCGCCGAGTAATCATCCAGGCGGGTCTTGTTGGTGGTGCCCACTTCGACCATGCGCGCGCCACTCCTGGCAATGACGTCGGGCATCCGAAACGAGCCGCCAATCTCTATGAGCTCCCCCCGGGAGATCACGACTGCCGAGCCGTGGCAGAAAGTGTTCAATGCCAGCATGACGGCGGCAGCGCAGTTGTTGACGACAACAGCGGCCTCCGAGCCACCGAGCCGCGTCAGGAGCGCTTCCACATGTTGGTATCGGGACCCGCGTCTACCGGCCTCCAGATCCGATTCCAAATTGGAGTATCCGACCGCGATCCTCTTGACGGCGTCGATGGCCTCCGCTGCCAGAGGTGCGCGGCCCAGATTGGTGTGAATGACGATTCCGGTCGCGTTGATTACCCGGCGAAAGTCGTCGCAGCGGCGTTTCACGAGTTCCGCCCGGAGCACGCGGACGAACGCTTTGCCCTCCAGGTCGCTCGGCGGTTCGATGCCCCTGGCCGCCGCGTCGCGAATACGACTCAGGCGTTCACGCATGACCTCCACTACTTCACCGCGGCCAAACTCGGCGCACAGTACGGAGGCTGGTTGCGACCGCAGCCAGCGATCCAGGGCAGGCAACTTCCTGAGTCCATGAGACATCTTGTGCCTTTGGCGGCGTACTACCGATTATTCATGTCATTATCCGTACGATATATACGCCAGGATAGTATGACACTTCGTACCTAAAATTTGGCTGATTCAGGATCCGAAATTCGACTCGGCGCTATCGCGGATCCCGTGCCCCTGGCCCGTTAAAGTTCGCGCGTGTATGATGCCACGCGGTCCGGGGTGTAGCTCAGCCTGGTAGAGCACTGTCTTCGGGAGGCAGGGGCCGCCGGTTCAAATCCGGCCACCCCGACCAGCATTTCCTTATCTTTCCATTACTTGCACAGTGTCATCCCGACCACTGTCTTTTTGCGTGCCCGATTGTGTGAGAATCGTGTGAGCTGCAACGCGTAAGACCGTGTTCGGCCGTCTTGTGCACAC
>JBHIDG010000334.1:0-3728 GCA_046760025.1 Woeseia sp.
CTGTTCACCACCGACGGCATCGCCGACTATATCGGTGCCGTGATCCTGTTCGACGAGACCCTGCGTCAGAGCACCAATCATGGCGTCCCGTTTTCGAAGTATCTCGCCGACCGGGGCATCATTCCCGGTATCAAGGTCGACAAGGGCGCCAAGGCGCTCGCGGGTTTACCGGGCGAGACGGTCACCGAGGGGCTCGACGGCCTCAGAGACAGGCTGGACGAATACGGCGCCATGGGTGCGCAGTTCGCGAAATGGCGAGCCGTCATCCATATCGGCGACGCCATTCCGTCCGACTACTGTATCAGCGCCAATGCACATGCGCTCGCCCGTTACGCGGCGCTGTGCCAGGAAGCCGGCATCGTGCCGATCGTCGAGCCCGAAGTCCTGATGGACGGCACACATGGCATCGAGCGATGCGAGGAAGTTACGGCCGCGACGCTCGACGCCGTATTTGCGGAGCAGAGAGCGCATCGTGTCGCCCTCGAGGGCATCGTCCTCAAGCCGAACATGGTGATCTCGGGCAGTGAAGCATCCGATCGGGCCGACCCGCAGACGGTCGCCGAGGCCACGCTGCGATGTCTGAAGGCACACGTACCGGCCGAGGTCCCCGGCATCGCATTCCTGTCCGGCGGACAGACCGCGGAAGAGGCAACCGAGCACCTGGCGCTGATGAACCGGATGGGCGGGCTGCCCTGGGAGCTTTCATTCTCCTATGGCCGTGCCTTACAGGCGCCGGCACTGGATGCGTGGCACGGCAACGAGGCGAACTTCGCGGCCGGGCAGGCGGCGTTGTACAAGAGAGCCAGACTGAACGGCCTTGCGCATCTCGGCGAGTATGAGGTCGCAATGGAGTCGGCAGCTTAAGCCCTCTGCCGCAAGATGAATGACGCGGCCGACAATCTGATAGAGATTCGAGGTCTCGACTTTGCCCGCGGCCCGCGACAGATTTTCAAAAACCTGAATATTGCGATCAAGCGCGGCCAGGTAACAGCCATCATGGGTCCCAGCGGCACGGGCAAGACCACGCTGCTGGGGCTCATTACCCGCCAGTTAGTGCCGGATCGCGGCTGCATTATCGTCGACGGTATCGATATTTCGGTTCTGAACCGGAAAGCACTGTACAAGTTTCGGCGACGGTTCGGGATGCTGTTTCAGAATGGCGCCCTGCTCACAGACTTCAATGTCTTCGAAAACGTCGCGTTTCCATTACGGGAACATACCAAACTTCCCAACCGGTTGATCCGCCATATTGTCCTGACAAAACTGCACGCCGTCGGCCTTCGCGGGGCGGCCGACATGATGCCCGCGGAATTGTCAGGCGGCATGTCGCGTCGGGTTGCGCTGGCTCGCGCGATGGTGATGGATCCGGACATCCTGATCTACGATGAGCCGTTTGTCGGCCTGGATCCAATATCGATGGGGGTCATCGTGAGGCTGGTGCGGCAGATGAATGATGCGCTCGGCATCTCGAGCATCCTCGTCAGCCATGACGTACAGGAGGTTTCCACCGTCGCCGACTGCAGTTACCTGATTTCCGATGGCAAGGTTGCGGCCTTTGGCAGCCCGGCCGAACTCAGCCAGACCAGTTCGCGACTGGTCAGACAATTCATGCACGGCATGGCTGATGGCCCGGTCGCGTTTCATTACGCGGCGCCGGACTACGCCGAACAACTCCTCGGCAGGGATTCAGAGTAAACCCTGGCCCGAATATCGATGTTCCGCGACATCTATTTCACCGTCATGGAGTTCCTGCGCACCTTTGGCGCGCTGCAGATTTTCTTCCTGCGTCTGCTGAGCAGTTCTCCATCGGTTTTCATGCGGCGCTTCAGGCTGGTCGTGTACCAGGTCTACAACGCCGGCGCCCTGTCGCTGGTCATTATCATGGTGTGCGGTTTCTTTGTCGGCGGTGTGCTTGGTCTACAGGGATTCTCGAACCTGTCGAAGTTCAATGCGGAGGACTCGGTCGGCGCAGTTGCAGCGCTGGGGATGCTCAAGGAGCTCGGACCCGTCATAACCGCTTTGCTGTTTGCCGGCCGTGCAGGCACGTCACTCGCCTCGGAGATCGGTCTGATGAGGGCGACCGATCAGCTGTCGGCGATGGAGATGATGGCGATCAGCCCGTTGCGCAGGGTGATCGTGCCCCGGTTCCTGGGCGGCGTGATTGCAATGCCGTTGCTTGCCGCCGTCTTCAGCGTCATCGGCTTGCTCGGCGCACATCTGGTCGGCGTGAGTCTGCTGGGTGTCGATGCCGGCGCGTTCTGGTCACAGATGCAAAACGCCGTGGATTCCGCGGATATCTATGAGGGCATCGTCAAGAGTATCGTGTTCGGCGTGGTCGCGAGTCTGTTGGCGGTTTGGGAGGGCTATAATGCGATTCCGACAGCCGAAGGCGTCGGCAGGGCCACGACAAGGACCGTCGTTATCACGGCAATCGCGATACTCATACTGGATTTTATGATCACGGCGATTGTCATCTGAGGTGAGCAATGCAACAAACGCGATCAGTTGAACTTGGAACGGGACTCTTCGTACTTCTCGGACTGGCTGCCCTGTTCTTCCTTACGACTCAAACCACCGGAGAAAAGACTCTCACCGGCGGTGAAACCTACGAGGTTCGGGCCCGATTCGAAAACATCGGGAGCCTGAAGGAAAGGGCACCGGTTTCGATGTCGGGTGTGACGATCGGCCGCATAACGAGTGTGGAATTCGATCCCGTCAGCCTCGATGCGCAGGTGACTTTCGTTATCGACAAACGATACGACCAGATCCCCGATGATTCAGACGCCAGCATCCTGACGTCTGGCCTGCTGGGCAGCCAGTATATCGGCTTGCAGGCCGGTGGTTCGGAGACCTACCTCGTGGACGGTAGCGAAATACAGTTCACGCAGTCAGCGATCGTGCTCGAGAATCTGATCAGCAAGTATCTGTTCAGCGCCGGTGGAGACGACGATGACAACGAGTAGGATATTGGGCGGACAATCTCTTCTTCTGTTGGCCGGTCTTTTCGCGATGCCCGCGGAGGCGGCGTCACCGAATGCCGTCGTCGTGGAGGCGGCAAAGCTGCTCGACGAGTCTCTCGAAGGTCGCCGGGACGAGCTCGCTGGGGACAATGAGGCGCTTTATGCGCTGATCGACGGGATTCTCCTGCCCAGATTCGACCGCCGATACTCGGCGCAGCTGGTGCTCGCAAGGCATTGGCGTACCGCCAGCGAGGAGCAACGGGACCGGTTCATCAGCGCTTTTTATGTTCACCTTATGCATCAGTATGCACTCGCCGTGCTGGAATTCGATATTGGAAAACTGCAGGTACTTCCGTTCAGGGGGGACGCGACCAAGAAACGCACGACCGTGAAAACGATCATGCAGCTCGACGATGGGACCAAAGTACCCGTGACCTACGGTATGGTAAATCGCGAAAATGGATGGCTGATGTTCGACGTTACGATCGAAGGCATTTCCTATGTTCGGAATTTCAAAGCGGAAGTCAATGCGGAAATTCAGGCCGAAGGCCTGGACAGCCTGATCGAACGCCTGGTAACCGAAAACAGCGGAGGGGCTGCGGATTGAGCAAGTTCGAGCTCAAGGATTACGGCGACGGCCGGTTCGCCCTGCGAGGCCGTATGGCACTCGATACTGCCGGACAGATACTTCGGGAAAGCGAGGTGCCTTTCGCGGAACACACCCGAATCGAGGTGGACCTGGCCGGCGTCGAGGAAACCGACTCGGCC
>JBHIDG010000335.1:0-3725 GCA_046760025.1 Woeseia sp.
CGCTGGCGCGGGATCGGCCCCCCTGGACGGTGGCCGGGCGGCGATTCCGCGTGGGACAGGCTCAATCAACAAGCTACCGCGATTCTGACGAAACGCTCCGAGGTAGAGTCCGTGCATGGGGCAGCGATTCTTATTAAAGACCGGATGTCGGTCGTTTTGGAATTGTCGGACGGCCTTCTGAATAACTCCGGTGAAACCGCGGTGATTCAGGAATTTCAGCGCCGCGCCGGACAGATCGTGGAGTCGCTGAACAGGATTGCACAGACCGAGGATCCAGCCGCCGTGGCCGGTACGATCGTCGAAGATGCCGCTTATCTTCGGCTTGTCACGGACGCGTTGTCCGGTGCCAGAACGAATCTCGACGTACGCGCACTGGACGCTGCGTCGCGTGAGGCATCCCTGGTGCCCATGATCAGTGACCTGAATGATGTCGACGAGCAGGTAGACCGTATTGTTGCCGGCGCCCCGGAATTGGCCGGACTCGCGGGCGCCGTGCAAAACCTGTCGTCGATTTCTGCGTCGCTTTATGATTCGACATTCTCGAAATCGGCCTCGCCGGCCGGTGGGCCCCTCGCAAATCCGCTCGTCCCACTGGTCTGCCTGAGTGTGGCACTCCTGTTGCTTGCCGGCCTTGCGATCTTGCATTCGAAGACGGCCGTGTTCGAGCGCACCTCAAGAGAACAGTCCGAACAAAACGATCGCAATCAGCAGGCAATTCTTCGCCTGCTCGATGAACTCGGTAGCCTTGCGGACGGCGACCTGACCGTTCAAGCGACGGTAACGGAAGACATTACGGGTGCGATAGCAGACTCAATCAACTTTGCCATAGAGAAACTCCGCGAACTCGTGGCGACGATCAATGAAACCGCGATCATGGTTGATTCGGCTGCCAAGCAGACGAAGAGCACGGCGGGACACATGGCGAAAGCGGCCGACAATCAGAATCGCGAGATCAAGGCCGCCACTGAATCGATCGTGTCGATGGCCGGATCAATCGAGGAAGTCTCGGGCAATGCGGAACGATCATCAGACGTTGCCCGCCACTCGGTCGACGTTGCACACAAAGGTGGCGAGGCCGTTCGGCGCACGATCGATGGCATGAACGCGATTCGCGAAACCATTCAGGAAACTTCGAAGCGGATCAAGCGGCTCGGCGAAAGCTCGCAGGAAATTGGCAATATTGTTGAACTGATCAACGATATCGCCGAACAGACGAATATTCTCGCACTGAACGCGTCGATTCAGGCATCGATGGCCGGCGAGGCCGGTCGCGGTTTTGCGGTGGTCGCCGACGAGGTTCAGCGGCTGGCAGAGCGGTCGACAAATGCGACGAGGCAAATCGAGGTGCTGGTTCGCACGATTCAATCGGACACGAACGAGGCCGTCGTGTCCATGGAACGCAGCACGACAGACGTTGTCGGCGGCGCGCTGCTTGCCGAGAACGCCGGCGCCGCGCTTGACGAGATCGAGCAGGTGTCCAACCAGATCGCGAATCTCGTGCAAAACATATCGAGTTCGGCCAGGCACCAGGCCGGATCGGCTGCCGATGTCACGCGACGTACGACCAAGCTCAAGGAAATCAGCGAGCAGGCCGGTAAGGCGACGAGTGCGACCGCCGCATCGATCTCGAAACTGTCCGAGCTTGCGTCCCAGCTGAGGCAGACGGTTGCCGGATTTACCCTGCCGAGCTCGGCTCTGAGGGCGAGTGCCCTAACGGGTACCGCAAAAAGTACCGCAGCATCAGTACCGCCGAGTGAATTGGAGGAGAAGGCTGCGGGCTGATATATCCGATGAGCACCGAATCCCCTATTCAAGAGCCTCAGGAAGACAGCACCGGCGAATTCGCGGCCAGTGCGCTGGCAATCGTCGGCCAGGAGCTCATGGAGACGATTCGTAACGCGCACCTGGCGCTGGAAGACTGTGTCGATGGCCGTGGCGGCTCCCCGGCACTGGTAAGGTCTGGCCAGTTGCTGCATCAGGCCAGTGGCGCACTGAAGATGACCGAGACGTACGGTGCCGCGCTGTTGGCCGAGGAAATGGAGGCCGTTTGCAGCTATCTTGCCAATCTTCGCGCAGGCAAGGGCAGGGAGGATGGCCTCGACGCCCTGACACGCTCGATGGTGCAGCTGCCTGCCTATATCGACCGGTTGATCGGTGGCGGCCGGGATATCGCCCTCGTCCTGCTGCCGATGCTGAATGACTTGCGAGCCGCCCGTGGCCAGCCGCTTCTCTCCGAAGGCACGCTGCTGCTATTGAACCTGTCGCCGAGCGCCAGGCCGGCCGGCGCAGAAGAAAGGAAGCCAAGCGGTGAAAACCCGGTAGACGTCGCCACGAAGCTCCGGCCCAAGTTTCAGCTCGCTTTGCTCGGCTGGATCAAAGGCGGTGAAGTCTCAAGACATCTCAAATCGCTATCGGACGTTGTCCTTGCACTGGAGGAGTCTGCCGACCGCGAAGACATGCACCAGCTCTGGTGGGTTGCGGGCGGTGTGCTCGAGTCATTGCAAAACGGCGGACTGGAAGCCTCCGTCGCTTTGAAACGACTGCTCGGCCAGATTGACCGGCAAATCAAGTTGCTGATCGACGAAGGAATCGAGTCCTTCGACAGTTACCCGGTCACGGATCTCATGAACAATCTGCTCTATTACGTCGCCCGCTCGAGAAACGCCGGGGAACGCATCAGCGAGATACGTGCCGCATTCAATCTGGCCGAACTGCTCCCCGGCGACGAACAGGTCGAGCATGCCCGCGAAAGTCTTTCGGCGCCCAGCGTCAAGCTGATGAAGACGGTCGCGTCGGCGATCAAGGAAGACCTCGGCAGGGTAAAAGATGTTCTGGACATTTTCGTTCGTACCGGCATGAACAAATCGGCCGAGCTCGTACCGCAGCTCGAGTTGCTGAAAAAAATCAGTGACACGCTCGGTGTCCTCGGACTCGGTGAGTTGCGTGGCGATATCGAGTCCGAGATCGACAGGCTCAAAGAGGTCGTTTCTCGAGCCGGGCCGACGAATGAGCACACGATTATCGAAATCGCCTCGACGTTGTTGAGAGTAGAAGACCGCCTCGACCAACAACTGGTGCACCTGATCGTTGCCAGGGAGCCGGTGCGCGGAGAAGTCGAGCAGGAACTGCCACCGGAGGAAGACGCCGACTACCGGCAGGTTGCCGAAGCGGTAATGCGCGAAAGCATAATCAATCTCGCGCGAATCAAGGAAACGATCAGCCAGAGCCTCTCGTCCGGAGGATCGTCACAGGGACTCGACAGCGTCCCGGTGCTGATTCGCGGCATCAAGGCGGGGCTTCTGATGTTGAATAAGATGCGCGCGATGGAAGTCGTCGACCGGATCGGCAATCTGATATCCCTCACGCTCGCCGGCGGCGGACCCGGCAGGCTCACGCTAAAGGAAACCGATCGACTGGCCGACGCGATCGTCAGCATCGAGTATTACATGGAGACCGTAAAGGCCGGCCGAAGTGAGCCCTGGTACATGCTGGACAATGCGGAGGCATGTCTGGCCGTATTGCGCGATCTCGAGAAGCGACTCAAGAAAGAGGAAATCGCCGAGCTGCCAATCGCGAAGACGATGAAAATCGCCAAGGCAGACATGGAGCGAGTGGCTGCGCAACAACAGGCTGAGGCAGATCGGCGGCGGGAACCCTCGGTCACGATTGCGCCTGTTATATCAGAGGATGCCGAGCACCTCGATCCGGAGTTGCTGGAGCTGTTT
>JBHIDG010000336.1:0-3720 GCA_046760025.1 Woeseia sp.
GTGCTGCCGCCCGGACCGGACGCGAAACTCGCGATCACGAGATCGTCCAGCGAAAGGGTAAACGCGAGCAGCCAGCCTGCGAGCATGGCCGGCGCGATCAGCGGCAGCGTGATATCCAGCGCCACGCGGAAAGGTCGTCCGCCAAGATCCATCGCCGCTTCCTCGAGGGACTGGTCCATTGCGGACAGCCGCGATTGAATGATGACCGTTACATAAGCCATCGCGAATGTCGTGTGAGCGATCGTGATGGTCGTGAAGCCACGCTGTGCCGGCCAGCCGATGAGTTGCTGCAGACTCACGAACAACAGCAGTAACGACAGCCCGGTAATTACTTCTGGCATCACCAGAGGCGAGGTAATCATTCCGGAGAACAACGTGCGTCCTCGAAACCGACCGAATCGCGACAAGGCCATGCCGGCCATGGTTCCGAGAATGGTGGCAAGCGTCGCGGTGCTTACCGCAACGCGTAAACTCAGCAAGGCGGCATCCAGGATTTGCTCGTTCTTGAGCAGCTCGCCGTACCAGCGCGTCGAGAATCCGCCCCAGACGGTCGCCAGCCGTGAGTCGTTAAACGAATAGACGATGACCGAGACCAGGGGTATGTACAGAAACGCATAGCCAAACGCCAGCACCGACAACAGGAATCGCGACCGCCGGCCATTCATGTCTCGCCCTCAGCATCGCGCGTCTGGCTCCGTTGCAGCAGCACGATCGGAACGACGAGCAGCAACAGCAGGACGATGGCAACCGATGACGCGAGCGGCCAGTCGCGGTTGACGAAGAATTCGTCGAACAGGACCCGGCCGATGAGCAGAGAATCCGGGCCGCCGAGCAGGTAGGGGATCACATACTCGCCCATCGCCGGAATAAAGACCAGCAGGCAGCCGGCTATGACGCCCGGTCGTGCCAGCGGCCAGGTTATGTCCCGGAACGCCTGAGATGGCCCCGCGCCAAGGTCCAGGGCCGCATCGACGAGATCGAGATCCATTCGCTCGAGCGTTGCATAAAGCGGCAGGATCATAAACGGCAGGTATGAATAGACGAGACCGATATAGATCGCCAGGTCCGTATACATGATCGGTAACGGCTGCTCGATAACGCCCAACCACATCAGGAAATTGTTGATGACACCGTAGTTGTTGAGCAGGCCCATCCAGGCATACACGCGCAGCAGGAACGAGATCCAGAACGGCAGTATGACGAGCAGCAACAAGATGCCTCGCGCCGCGGAATCCGAACGCGCGATGCCGTAGGCCATCGGAAACCCCAGCATCAGGCAGAATATGGTCGCCATAGCAGCCATGATTACCGACTTCAGATAGGTAATGCCGTAGAGCTTGTCGGTCAGCAGGAACCTGAAACTGTCCACCGTGGCGAGCAGCGATCCGTCATCATCGAAGGTCGGTGTGAACGGCGGCTGACCGATTACCGGATCTGCCGTGGAAATTTTCAGGATGATGACAAACGGCGCAAGGAAGAAAATGAGTAGCCAGATATACGGTATGGCGACCGTGAACCGTTGCCACAGCATGTCACGCCTGCTTCCGGTGCCGGCGCTCAATTCGTTACTCCGTCAGCACGACCGCGCTGCGGTGACGCCAGGAGATAAATACCTCATCCTCCCATTCAAGAGACCGCTCGGCCGAGCGGCGTCGGTTCTGCGCGCTGACCTGCACGATCTTGCCTGAGGGCAGC
This sequence comes from Woeseia sp., assembly GCA_046760025.1. Taxonomy (GTDB): domain Bacteria; phylum Pseudomonadota; class Gammaproteobacteria; order Steroidobacterales; family Woeseiaceae; genus JACZWL01. The sequence goes on from JBHIDG010000336.1 coordinate 1,696, forward strand.
CGGACTCGATAAAGAGAAAGATTACCGAAGTAGCCGAGGTCATGGACTACGCCCGGGAGTCGCGTGTCTTCCTCATTGTCCGGCTCGTGGTCACTTATATAGATTTTCTCGGGACGCACGGCGATGCAGACTTTGTCCCCCTTTCGCATTTTTCTGTCCGTGAGTCCCGTCAGCGGTTCATTCGCCTCGATTGCCGCGACGGATATGCTGCCATCTCTGACGGCATCAACCGTGCCTTCAAACATGTTAATCGTGCCTATGAATTCAGCAACGAAACGACTTTTCGGATATTCGTAGACTTCCTTTGCCGGTCCGATCTGTTCGAACCGGCCCCTGTCCATGACGGCGATCCGGCTGGACAGGATCATTGCCTCTTCCTGATCGTGAGTAACGACGACAAAGGTGATGCCGAGTTCGTCCTGAATGTTCATCAGTTCAAACTGCGTGTGTTCGCGAAGCTTTTTGTCGAGGGCAGCGAGGGGCTCATCGAGCAGCAGGACCTTCGGACGTTTGACCAGCGCCCTGGCGAGCGCGACGCGTTGTCGCTGCCCCCCCGAGAGCTGATCGGGTTTGCGTTTCGCAAACTCGGAAAGTCTCACGAGTTCAAGAATTTCGTCGACGCGAGTCGCTACGTCGTCTTTGGCGACCTTGTCTTTCTCGAGACCGTACGCGACGTTTTTTTCCACGGTCATGTGCGGAAAAATTGCATACGACTGGAACATCATATTGACTGGTCGGTGATACGGTGCTTGATCCGTCACATCGACGCCATCGATAAGGATCCGCCCCGACGTCGGAGTCTCGAAGCCCGCCATCATTCGGAGCAGGGTCGACTTGCCACAACCGGAGCCACCCAGTATGCAAAAAAGCTCGCCGCGATCGATTACGAGATTAACCGAATCGACAGCAACGAAATTGCCGAAAAGCTTGCTGACGTCCCTTATTTCGATGAACGGGTCGGCGTCTGTTATTTGGTTTCCTGACATCCTATTGTTCTTCTTGCCGGGTCGTTTCTCTCATATGCCGCTCTTGACCCTTGCAAAGGCGCGCGTACGAGGCCGTTCCCGCTTCGGATCGGCAGTCAATATCGGATACATCACTTTCCAGGCTTTCTCGTCGGGAAACACCGCCGGATTGTTGAGCATTTCCGCGGACATGAATTCGCGCGACGATCTGTTGGAATTCGCATACCAGACTTCCATCGCGATATCGGCGGCTATTTGAGGGCGCATCAGGAAATTGATGAACAGATAGGCATTGTCCTTGTGCGGCGCATCCGCCGGAATATATAGTCCATCGACCCAGAGGCCGGACCCTTCCTTCGGAATCGTGTAGCGCAGGTCCATGTCCAGCCCCGCCTCTCTCGCCCGGCGCAGAGCCACCGCATAGTCGCCGGACCAGCTCATCGCCACGCAGACTTCCCGATTTGAAAGGTCGGTCGCGATTTTTTGATTGCTGAAATAGCGGATGTACGGGCGTACGAGCTTGAGCTGGGCCTCGGCAGCAGCGAGATTTTCGTCGTCCAGCGCATTTGGGTCCCTGCCGAGATATGCCAAAACCATCGGAAATAGGTCCGTCGGTCCGTCCAGCAGACTGACTCCGCAGTCGGCGAGCTTCGCTACGACTTCCGGGTCGAACAATACGTCGCTGCTGTCCATCGGGTGATCCGGTAATCGTTCACGAACGAGCTTTTCGTTGTAGGCGTAGCCGGTCGAACCCCAGTGGTAGGGCACCGTATACCCCCTGGTATTTTCGTAGACGTCTGTCTTGGCGATGAGGTCCTGATCCAGGTGCCGGACGTTATCCAGTCGGGAATAATCCAACCTTTCGAAAATGCCGATTGGCGTCAGCCTCGATGAAAACTGGCTGCTGTGAACGACGACGTCGTATCCGCTGCCGCCGGCCAGCAGCTTGACGTCTACGACTTCGGACGAGTCGTACAGATCGTAGTTGACCTCGATGCCGTACTCGGCTTCGAACTTGTCCAACGTATCCGGGGCGATGTAGTCCGCCCAGTTATAGACG
>JBHIDG010000337.1:0-3690 GCA_046760025.1 Woeseia sp.
CGTATAGGCCACGACACTGCCGCCGCCAACCATCGTTTGGCGCATTTCGGGCTCGACGGCACCGTCAAGTATTACGATGTCGCTACTCACGCCGCACGGGCTCCCGGCACCAGGCGCAGTAATTCCAGAATTCTTCGGCGATGCCCCATTTGCAGGCACGGCAGCGATGACGGCTGCCTTCGATCTTCCATGGCCTTCTGACTTTGATTCGACACCAGGGGCAATAACGCATGAAGGGCATCAACGACTCGCGGCAGCGCTTGTTTGCGCAACGCGCGGTGTAGCGCTTGTCCGGGTAGCGGCGACTGGTCTCGGCTTCGAAGCCGGGCCCGTAGCACCACGCGCAGTAATTCCAATCATTCTTGACGCCGCGTTCGCACCTGGGGCAATGCGCCGGCATCCGGCTGGATACCCCGCGCGCCGGATTGGCGAAGCCGCACCAGGGACAGGCCTGCATGCTTTCCGCAACCGGGCCTTCACAGCGGCGGCACTGGTGTCGCGTGTCGAGCACGCTTCTGAATTGTCGCTGGAATTCCCGCCATTGCAGCTGGCGCCAGGACACACCCCGCCTGACGGATCGCCTCGAGCTCGAGCGGCGCTGCTTTCGTGCCCGACTTTGCAGTCGCTCGAAAGCGGCTTGCATCTGAATCGCGTTTCGATATCTGTTGGCGGGATCGAGCCGAATCGCGCGACGCAACATCGCGGCGAATTCCGGCCGCACCCGATTCATGAGTTGCTCGTGGCCGACCATCGGCCATTTAAACGGCCACTCCGGCAGCTTGCCGGAAAACAGGCGATACAGAACGAGGCCCATTGAAAACACGTCCGACTGAAATTTCGGCCGGCCCATGGCCTGCTCGGGAGCGATGTAATCGATCGTTCCCGAACCGGACGCTTTGAGCGTACGAAGGCTGAGTTTCGCGAATCCGAAATCGGCGAGTTTCAGTAGATTGCCTGGAAAAAGAATGAAGTTCTCGGGTTTGATATCGCAATGAATGATCTTGTGTTCGTGCGCGAACGCAAGAGCGGCGAGCGCCTGACCGGCGAGATCCAGCGCACGTGCCGTAGAGATGCGTCGTTCGATCCGATCGGCAAGTGACTCCTCACCCAGGTCCATTGCAATGACGAAGCGGCCGTCGACATAGCTTGCATTCTGGACCGACAGTATGTTCGGATGCTTGAGCTTGACGGCGACCTGTACCTCGTGCAGGAATTCTTCGTGCGTAAGTCCGCCGCTGTTTTTCGGTACCTTGAGGGCGACTTTCGATTTGTGAATCGTGTCGAACGCCCGGTACACGTCGGCAAGGGGACCTGACGCGATGCGGCTGATAATGCGGTACTTACCGAGCTTTTGCCGGGCGCGAAGCATTAGTTCGAGTGTCGCATCGTGTAGCCCATGATCGCACCCTCAAGCTCGTCGGGCTCGACAGCGGCGCGGTCGACCGCTTGCTGCATGCAAGCGCAGCCAGTGTCGCGGCTTGGGTGTTGTTGAAGGCCCCGCGGTACGCTTTGCCGATCGGTACGTGCGGCTGAGACGATGTCGGCTTCTGCCACTATTTACTCCTGTCGGCAGAAACGTGCGATCGGACACGGGAAACGGCATCGAGCCACCCTTCATAAAGCATGTCCCGCCTTTTATTTTCCATCGCCGGCTCGAAAAGGGATTCGCGCTGCCAGAGCTCCTGCAAGGCTTCGGTCGATGCAAACACGCCACTCTGAAGTCCCGCGAGATACGCCGCACCGAGTACCGTCGACTCGACATTTACCGGGCGCTCGACAGGCAGGTCCAGGATGTCTGCCAGGAACTGCAGAAACCAGTCATTGGCAACCATACCGCCGTCGACCCTGATGATGTTCGGCTCGATGCCATCCTGCTCCATCGCGCCGACGAGGTCTTTGGTCTGGTAGGCGACGGCCTGCAGCGTCGCCGTCACGATTTCGCTGATGCCGCTGTCTCGCGATAGGCCGAGTATGGCCCCGCGCGCATCCGGGTCCCAGTACGGTGCACCGAGACCGGCGAATGCGGGTACCACATGCACATTTTGAATGATCCCCGAGGCCTGCGCGATCTTCGCCGTCATTGCCGCGGAGTCGATGATGCTGATCTGGTCCCGCAGCCACTGTATCGCCGATCCAGCCACGAAAATACTGCCCTCGATGCCGTAAGTGACATTCCCGTTCAAGCGGTACGCGACCGTTGTCAGTAATTTGTTCGCGGACTGAAGTGCCACCTCCCCGGTGTTAGCGATCACGAATGAGCCCGTGCCATAGGTGCTCTTGGTGATGCCCGGCTCGAGTCCGGCCTGGCCGATGAGTGCCGCCTGCTGATCGCCGGCGATGCCGCAGACAGGCATCGCAGCGCCGAGTACGGACCCGTCTGTCGAACCGAAGTCAGCCGCGCAGTCTTTGACTTCCGGCAACAGCGACGCCGGTATGTCGAAGAGTTTCAGTAACCCGGCGTCCCATTCCTGAGAGTGAATATTGAAGAGCATCGTGCGCGATGCGTTTGTCGCATCCGTCGCATGCGCGGCTCCGCCCGTCAGGCGCCAGAGCAGAAAACAATCGACCGTGCCGAATGCCAGTTTGCCGTCGATCGCCATTTGCCGTGCCGTCGGTACGTTATCCAGAATCCAGGCGAGCTTGGTTGCGGAAAAATAGGGATCGAGGCGTAGCCCCGTTTTTGCAATGACCTCATCTTCCGCACCCTGTTCTTCGAGCTTCCTGCAGTAATCCGCAGTTCGCCGATCCTGCCAGACAATTGCGGGATACACGCATTCGCCCGTATCACGGTGCCACACCAGGGTCGTCTCGCGCTGATTGGTGATGCCTATGGCAGCGATCTGATCCGGGGCGGCACCGCTGTCGCGCAGCGCCTTTTTCGTGACATCGAGAATCGAGCCCCAGATTTCTTCGGGGTCATGCTCGACCCAGCCCGGTTGCGGATATTCCTGCGGGAATTCCCGCTGGGCGCTCGCGACGACATCTGCGTTGCCATCGAATATCACCGTGCGACTGCTGCTCGTCCCCTGGTCAATTGCCATCAAATACCGAGTCACATCTAATTTCCGGAAAAAATTGGCTTCCTGACTGCTATTGTCTGCCCGGCCTCGACCGGCGTCGGCAGATCTCCCTGCCGCTTCGTGAATTCGTGCAGCGCCGACAGGATAGGCCGGGGAAACGGAGTCACGCGGCGAGTGGCGAGATCCACGTGCAGATTCATCCACTCTCCCGTGGCGACAACGTGCATCGTGTCAGCCTGATGCATGCGTTGAAACTGGTGGATGCGTTTATAATCGTAAGCCAGTATCTGTGCCGTGATGTGATACGGCTCGCCCTCCTTTAGCTCTCTCTGGTAAGTGACGTGGCTTTCGACCGCAAATGTCGAACACCGGCTTGTTTCGATGTATTCGGTCGTGATTCCAAGCTGCTCCCAGAGTGCGTCGACCCCGAGATCGAATGCGAGCACATAGTAGGCGACGTTCATATGGCCGTTGAGGTCGATCCACTCGGGCAAGACCCTTCCATCTGCGATCGATACGCCCGCCGCCGTCATTCCGTTTCCAGTTCCGGCAGATCGCGGAAATGTTTCAGGGCCTGCGGATTTGCGAGCGCATCCGTGTTTCTTACCTGCTCACCGTGCACGACGGAACGAACCGCAAGCTCGACAATTTTTCCGCTGATCGTTCTCGG
>JBHIDG010000338.1:0-3665 GCA_046760025.1 Woeseia sp.
GAATCCGGTAATGACCTCGTCCGTGATCAGGAGAATTTCATGGTCATCGCATATGCGCTGAATCTCGGGCCAGTAGGTATCGGGCGGCACGATGACACCGCCTGCGCCCTGAACGGGCTCAGCGATGAAGGCTGCGACCGTATCGATGCCCTCCTCCCCGATTTTGGTCTCGAGCGCGCGCGCCGCCTGCAGTCCGAACTCCTCGGGCGACAGGCTGTGATCGGATCCGAACCAGTACGGCTGCTCGATATGGACGATGCCGGGAATCGGCAATCCACCTTGTTTGTGCATCGTCTTCATGCCGCCAAGGCTTGCACCGGCCATGGTCGAGCCGTGATAGGCATTTTCACGACTGATGATTGTCTGTTTGTCGGGCTTGTCGAGGAGGTCCCAGTATCGACGAACCATCCGCACTATCGTGTCGTTCGACTCGGAACCCGAGCCGGTAAAGAACACATTGTTGAACTGCGGCTGGCTGATCTCCTCGAGCATCAGCGAGAGCTCGATGGACGGCGGATGGGCGCATTGGAAAAAGCTGTTGTAGTAGGGGAGCTCCTGCAATTGCCTGGCCGCCGCCTCCACGAGTTCGTCGCGACCATAACCTGCATTGACACACCACAGCCCGGACATGCCGTCGAGAATTTTGTTACCGTCGGCGTCGAATATGTATGCGCCGTCCGCACGCGTGATAATGCGGCTCTTCTTCTCTCGCAGATCCTTGTGATCCGTAAACGGATGCAGGTAGTGATCGCGATCGAGTTCCTGCCATTCGGCGCGCGAGCGATTTTCGACGACTGCCATGGATCTCCTCTCAGACATTAAACATCAGAATCTCGCGTTCCCAGGGGGTGATTATCGACTGGAACTCGCGATATTCCTCTTCCTTGAGCGAGCAATACAGCGTTACAAACTCATCGCCCAGTGTTTTTCGCATCGCCTTACTGTTTCTCATCGCGTCGATCGATGCATAGATATGAGGGTGCAGAGAAAACGGGATATCGTAAGCGCTTCCTTCAACCGGATCCGCAGGCACGAGTTTCTCTTCCATACCCAGGTATCCGCAGGCGAGCGTCGCGGCGATCGCGAGATAGGGATTGACATCCGACCCCGCGAGACGATTCTCGACGCGCCTGGCTTCGGGACTCGAATCGGGCACGCGCAGCCCGACCGTGCGGTTGTCGATGGCCCAGGCCAGGTTGATCGGCGACGAGAATGAATTCAGGAAACGGCGGTAGGAATTCACGTACGGTGCAAAAATCAGGAGCGCCTCGGGCATGTACTTCTGCAGCCCGGCGATGTATGAGGTAAACAGCTTGCTCTGCCTGCCGGTCGCCGTCGAGAAGATGTTGCTGTCGTCGTCGATATCGACGATGCTCTGGTGTATGTGCAGCGCGCTTCCGGCCTCCTCCCCCATGGGCTTGGCCAGAAAGGTCGCATGCATTTCATGGCGAATGGCGGCCTCCCGAACGCTTCGTTTGAACAGGAACACGTGGTCTGCGAGCGTTACCGGTTCACCGTGCAGAAAATTGATTTCGAACTGCGCCGGGCCCATCTCCTGAGACAGTGCGTCAATTTGGATGCCCTGCTCCTCGCAGAACGAATAAACGTCGTTGATAAAGGGATCGAAGTCGTTCATCTGATCGATGCTGAACGGCTGGCGCGAGGCTTCCGTCCGTCCCAGCCTGCCTTCGGGCGGCTCGACTTCGGCATTGGAGTCCGAGTGCGGATTAATCAGATAGAATTCGACCTCGGGCGCGACCACCGCCGCCCATCCCCTTGCTTCGTACAGGGCCAGGACGTTTCGCAACACCTGGCGCGGCGATGTATTGATGGGCGTGCCGTCCTTATCAAGACAATCGACGAAGACCGAGGCGGTCGGCTCCTCGAACCAGGGCACGGTCCTGAGCGTCGTTATGTCCGGCACGAGTATCATGTCCCGGTCCTCGACGTTTGCCTGGTTGTCGATGTAATCACCGGATATCGTCTGCGCAAATACACCTTCCGGCAGTTTGAGTTCGCCGGAGCCGCATTTATCGGCGGGCAGCAGTTTGCCACGCGCGGCGCCGGCCATGTCCGGAACCAGCGCTTCGACGTCTTCGATTTGTCGCTTGTTCAGCCAGGCCTGGAAGGCCTTCCTGTCGCTCACGCCACACCCTTCACTTTCTTGTTTTTCGTTCCCGCCGCGTAATCCCGGCAGGCGTCCCCGAATGCGCTGAATATGGCCAGTGAAAACGGATCCTCCGTGACCTTCCATTCCGGATGCCATTGCACGGCCAGGGCGAATGCCTCTGCACCGTCTACACGAAACCCCTCGATGAGCCCGTCGTCTGCGACCGCCTCGACCGTGACGCCGTCGGCCAGTCTAGCAACGCCCTGCCTGTGTAGAGAATTGACCTCGACTGTCGGCACGCCGGCGAGTACCCGGAGCATTCCACCCTCGGGAAGGGTCACGGGATGCGAGGGCCCGTACTGGACCTCAAGCGGGTCAGCCGGGTTCTCCCTGTGGCTGTGATATCCGGGCACATCGCCGACACGCTGGTGCAGGCTGCCGCCGAGTACGACATTCAATTCCTGAAAACCGCGACAGATTGCAAACAGCGGCACGCCCGCCGCCATCGCCTTTGCGGCAAGCGGCAGGGTCGTGGCGTCCCGGTGCGGATCGTGCCATGAACCGGGCTCGCTCGCTTCTCCGCCGTAATGATGCGGTTCGAGATCGGAAGGGCTGCCGGTCAAGAGTAGACCGTCCACATGAGTCAAGACGGCGTCCAGATCGAGGTTGTCCCCCAATGCCGGAATCAGGAAGGGCATCGCAATGGCGCCTTCGTGAATCGCCGCAAGGTACTTCTCGCCGACCATATGAAAAGGATGCGGATCGAGCTCACGACGGTCTGCGATCACGCCGACGACGGGTTTTGACCTCTCCATTTGGTAGATCAGGCTTTTTCCGTTAAAAAGATGGCTGAAGTCTAACGCATTAACGAGATTGCAGCTTATGAGACTCTATGGCTACTATCGAAGCAGCGCTTCGTACCGGATACGCATCATGCTGAACGCCAAGGGAATCGACTGGGAATATCGTTCGATACACCTGGCCGGCGGTCAACAGGACAGCGACCAATTCAAGGCCATGAACCCGATGGGCCTGGTCCCGGTGCTCGAGACCGGCGATGTGGCGCTCGCCCAGTCACCGGCCATCGCCGAGTTTCTGGAAGAACAGTACCCCGAGCCCGCTCTGCTGCCCGCGGAGCCGGTCGGACGCGCCCGGGTTCGTGAAATGATGCATTCCATCGGTTGCGAAGTTCATCCACTGCAAAACCTGAGTGTCCTCAAACACATCAAAGCCGAATACTCGCTGGGCGATCATGCAGTTATCGAATGGTGCCGAAAATGGATCGGGCGGGGTTTCGCGGCATTCGAGGCCCACGCCCGCAATCGATCGACGCACGGTCAGTTTTCTTTCGGCAACAGCCTGACAATGGCGGACGCCTGGCTCATACCGCAACTGTACAACGCCCGCCGCTATGAACTCGACCTTGCACCATACCCGACGATCGTATCGATTGACGATCATTGCCAGTCGCTGAAGGCGATTGCCGCGGCGCATCCCTCGAGGCAGCCGGACGCTACCCGGTAACCCGGTGCCAACCCGGTGCCGGGGGGCAACG
>JBHIDG010000339.1:0-3648 GCA_046760025.1 Woeseia sp.
GGCGATGGGCTGCTCGATGCACTCAAGGCGGTGAAACTGGCACAGGGCTATGCCGAGGGCAGCTTTGCGGAGAACGAATTTCCGTCCTACCTCGTCGGGAACGACAGCGTGCCCGACAACGGGCAGACGGACCTCCTGATCGCCGTGAGCGACCCTGCCCTCCCCTTGGCCGTCACCCTCACCATCGACGGTCAGCCGGTCTGTACACTGTCCTGGGGCGCTCTATGCCTGCAATACGGTTGGGATCCGGATCTCGACGCCGACCTCTACGAGAGCGACTCGGTCGGTACCTTGGGCACCAAGGTCTTCTCCAGCGGATGCCCGGGATATGGCGATTGCGGGGCCGTGGGCCAGCGCGAGACGCTTTACGTCGCCGCGCCTTCGACGACCCATTACGTGGTCCGCGTCTTCGGCTGGGACGGCGATCCCAATAACGGCAAGGGAGGAACCTTCACCTACGAAGTTTCCAACGGACCCGGGGCTGGCGGGGGCACGGTGAACGATGCGCCGGTGGCGTCGTTCACCGCGAGCTGCACGGACCTGTCGTGCGTCTTCACCGACACCTCGTCGGACAGCGACGGTACGGTCGTCGCCTGGTCCTGGGATTTCGGCGACGGCAGCACCTCGACCGCGCAGAACCCGAGCCACAGCTATGCGTCGGGCGGCACCTATACGGTGACCCTCACAGTCACCGATGACGGCGGTGCGAGCGATTCCACTTCGCAGGGTGTGACGGTGAGCCAGCCGGCGCCGGCCGTGCCGACCGAAGTCAGCATCGACTCCATTACTTACTCAACGAAAGGCGGAAAGGACGGCGATAAGCACCTGTTCATCGACCTCATTCTCAAGGACGACCTCGGCGACCCGGTCGGCGGAGCCACCGTGGCGATCAATCTTTTGCTCAACGGCTCACTATACGGGTCGGCTAGTGGATCCACGGATGAGAATGGGCGGGTCGGTTTCTCGCGAAAGAACGCGGACCCGGGCTGCTACACGACAAACGTCACCAACGTGACCGCCGATGGATTGGCCTGGGACGGAGGAACTCCGGCTAACAATTACTGCAAGTAATAGGCGCGGAGTGGAGCGGGGTTTGAGGACCCGCCGCCGTGCGCACGCCCTGACCACGGCGCGGCGCGAGCCGATCTGCAGGCTGCGGTGAGACCGAGGCCGCCGTATTTCGTTCAAAAGGCGAATAGGGGTTCGTTTCGCAAAAAGAGCCGTGCCGGCTCTGAGCGCGGACGGTTCCGTCGTGTCGGGTTGATGTCACATAAACCTCGGTGAGCTCGGCGCCGCTTGGCCGTACCGCAGGCCAGCAGATCGACGAGACTACGGCAGGTCGATGCGGATCACACCAGCCACCTCCACGAGCGCGAAGACCGCCAGAAGGATCAGCGCCGCGCCGATTAGGATCTTGATGAGGTTCATGCGCAGATACCTCGATGCAGGCGTGGATCTCTATGGGGCCAAAATTTGATATTCATCGATTCAAGGCAACGGGCGCAGACGATGCCGGGCCAACGAACCCGCCCCGGTTTCCAGTGAAGCAAAGCCCCGCCCCTTCGGCGCGGCTTCCCTTTGGGCCAGGCCGGGCGGGGGAATGCGTCACGATTCGCATGCGATCGACCGTCGCATCCATCATACCGGTTTCCTCAATGTGGTCATCTGCCGGACGCTGCGAAGGAAGCCCAAGATCAGGCGGGCCACCTGGACGGCTCCGCCGCGCATTTTGCGTGAGATCGATCTGGAATCCACCCCGAAAGACATGGAGGGGCAGCCGAGAAAAACCCCGGCGGAAACACGACCGCCGGGGTTAGAAACGGCAAAGGGGAGGGGCTTTAAGGGCCGATACCCTAGTCCGCCCGCGTTCCTATCAGAGACACGTACCGCCGTCCGTATTGATGCATTCGGCGGTCTGGTTGATCCCCGTCGCGATGGCGCCACTTAGCAAAATGATGGCCGTGGCCAGCGCGGTTCCGACAATGGCGAGAATAATCACGTATTCCGCCGCCGCGGCGCCGCTCTCATCGCCCCAGAAACGGGCTAAGAACTTCCCTGTCTTCCTCATGTTAAATCCCCCAAATAAGAGTGGACCATTTCTCTTATACAGACAATTGTGCTTATGTCAAATGAAATATGAGATAGAAACTTTTGGCGCAGGCTTAGCCCATTTAGGAGAGGTCGGCGTTTCTCGTGACTCGAACCGCTTTGTGCCGTCCGCTGGATTCGACGGTCGCTCGAGGAGCGAGACTGAGGCCGTGAGGATTCCGACGGGAAAGGCCCGGAATTTCTTCTAGGCTAGCTTGCTTGATCACATCTGTGGCGTTTGCACCGCGGCGGTGATAGCGGTGGACAGAAAAATGACGGCCATGGCGACACCGGCAGCAAATATCGCGAGAAGCAACGCATACTCGGCGGCGCTTGCTCCTTGCCGGTCGGTCCATAACCCGACCAAGAAGTGATTCCTTAACCTCTGCCAGACCCGTGTCACCTAATAAATCTCCGAATAATTTGGTGCAATTTCATGAGTATAATTCTATAATTCAGATCCGTCTACAAATTAAGACGAATGAATACTTATCGTTAATGAGCTTGACTGCCATCGCCAAATGAAAGCTCTCGCCCAAGGCGGGGCCAAGCAGAACGAGCCGGAGTCTCTGACTTTCCGTCGCGGGAGAGATCGAACGATGTCCCGCAACGGGTCCTTTGTGAATGCCTTGAGCGTCCCGTGCGCACGTTCCCCCGTGAAGCAAAGCCCGGTCCCTTCGGCGGGCTTTCCTTTGGGCTAGGCCGGGCGGTCGATTGTGGCGGGCAGGAACTTTCACTAAATTGATTTGAGTGGGCCTGACGAACGGCTTTCGATCCCCAAGGGGACCAAAGCCAAGAGGCCCCGGTGTGCGCGGGCAATTCGTTCTGCGCCGGCCCGGTTTTTTCCCTTCGTCGAACCGGGCGCAGGTTGGGCCCATCATTGGTCACGAGATTAGCGAGAATATTTACGGCATGCGTTGGTGGACAGTCTTTGCGATCGTGTTCTTACTCGTTGCCGCCGATGGTAGCGGCATTTCTCCGATCATGTTCTTGCTTGCCGCGATCGTCGTTTTCATGGGTTACCGCGAGTCACGGATGTCGGTGGGGCGTATCGTGTCGATGATCTTGGTCTACCTCACCATGGCCACCACCGTGGCCGTCGCCTACGCAGCGCTCTAAATCCCTTGCCAAGAGCACCGATTTGGACCGCGACCTCGTGATCGTCGCCGCCAACCCTTAGCCGAGGCCCGGGAATAGCGTCGCCGGGCACGACCCCAACATGCCCGCCCGACGATGATTAGGGGACGCCCGCGATCCCTGGGCGCTGCCGGCGGGCGCACCAACACGGCGCAAGCGGCGGGCCGTGCAATCCGCGGAAACCCCTTGCGACGGGGGGCCGTCCATACAGGATTTCTCATGCAAATTCGATAGGACTCGATCGACCTCCTAAACGATTTTTAAACCGACCGCGAAGTATTCACAGAGCGACGCCAATCAATTCGAGGTCGGGACATGCTGGTCTTATCTCCCCTTTCGCTCTTCAGTCGCATATCGATATTTCTGTCGTACTTCTGCCTCGGGCTAACGCTAGGATAACGCCGGAGGTTCCATCCCCGCTGC
>JBHIDG010000340.1:0-3635 GCA_046760025.1 Woeseia sp.
CTCATCCGTATCGAAGAAAGGCTCGGCCCCGCGGCCCGCTACGCGGGGAAAGGGGTCTTGCGTTCGGCTTGGACGTGAGGACACTCGACAGAAAGAGCGTCAAACAGTGACACTGGCCTTTTAGTGTCTAGATATTCCTGATAAACCAGCCCTTGGGATCGCCCGGCAGATACAAACCGGATGGAGGGAGAGCGTTGCCCAGAACCAGAAGAGAACAGAAAGTAGTTCCAGCGAGCCTGCCGATAAATGAAATTATCGTTGGTGATTGCGTTGAACTGCTTCGAAACTTCCCCGAGAAATCCGTTGATCTCATATTTGCAGACCCTCCCTATAATTTGCAGCTACGGAACGAGTTGTGGCGACCAAACCTAACTTTGGTCGACGCGGTCGATGATCGATGGGATCAATTTAACTCCTTTAAACAGTATGACGAGTTCACCAGGCTCTGGCTTAGTGAGTGCCGGAGAGTTCTCAAAGATACGGGGACCATTTGGGTAATCGGCACGTACCACAATATTTTCCGAGTCGGTACTATTCTATTAGACCTAGGATATTGGATAATCAACGATGTTATCTGGCATAAAACCAATCCTATGCCGAATTTCCGAGGCACGCGATTTCAGAACGCAACGGAAACCATGATCTGGTCAATGAAAGGCAAAAGGCAACAGAGGTATACATTCGATTATCATGCAATGAAAAATTTAAACGCGGAAAAGCAAATGCAAAATGTGTGGCATGTTCCCCTGTGCACAGGGGCGGAAAGAATAAAAGTTGATGGAAGAAAAGCTCATTCTACGCAAAAGCCCGAAGCGCTTTTGTATCGGGTGATCCTGTCGTCCAGCAATACTGAAGACATCGTTCTTGATCCATTTGTTGGATCCGGAACCACTGCCGCCGTCGCAAAGCGACTGAAGCGGAATTTCATCGGGATTGAGATTGACAAGGCCTACGCCGAAATCGCGCGGGACCGCGTGAATTCGATTGGGCCAATGCTGTTTGAGGACCCGTTGTTGGAAACCCCCTCCAAGCGGCGCCAACCTCGCGTGAAGTTCGGGACTCTCGTGGAGATGAACATTTTGCGCATTGGTCAGACGCTTTACTCAAAGAACAAGAAGCATTGCGCCATTGTGAAGGCTGACGGATTCCTCCAGGCAGGCGAACACACTGGGTCGATTCATAAGGTCGGCGCATTGGTACAGGGTGCCCCGGCGTGCAACGGATGGGAGTTCTGGTATTACGAAGCCGATGAAGGAGTTTTACGGTCGATCGACGACCTCCGCCAGCGGTACGTCAAGGAATTCCTAGCTGAGCCGGCGGAAAATGACTGAGACCGTGCGAACTGCGGTGAGACAGGCCGCAGAAGAGCTGATTGAGGCAACCACCTCTTCAGTGGCAATTCAAAAAAGCTTCGAGACTCATCGAGCCAAGGTTCATTTTACCCCTTCCAAGTATCGTGTTTTGGGCGGGTTGCTTCAGTCTCTAAACATTAAGTTTGGCAACTTCCTTGAGAAGTTGTTTGATCTGGTGATCCAAAGCGACGGCAACGTTGAGCGTCATCCAAGATCGGGAAGTAAATTTCCTTTGAGATTTACCGCGGATACCGACGCAAGAATCGACGCATATATCACCTCCAGGCAATTGCCAGAGAGCCCGGATAGATGCGACGAACAATTTGAAGCACTTCTAGAATCTATTGTGGAGACGGAACAGGACGAAACTAAAGAAAAACAAGTGATTACGAAAGACATAGATGCTTTGTTTCAACCCGATACCAAAAACTACGTTTATGTAGAGATAAAATATAATGACGACCATGACACAGGCAAATTCATAGACATAAACCGTAAGTTTATCAAAGCGTTCGCCGGACTGGTTAACGAGCTAGAAATAGACGCCAGGAACCAGCTAAAACCCATACTATATTATTTCAATCCTACAAAACGCTATGGGCCAATTTATGTCCCGTCATCGAATATTTATAGAGGTTCCAGGCTCTTTGATGAATATTTTGAGACAAAATACGAAGATGTAGATAATTATCTACGAGAGATCGGTGACGATCCAGAGATAATACGGATGTTCGACAATATGTACGAAAGAGTCCGCAACTATGATGCGTAGTTTCGGCATATTACTGAGGATTTTTGTATTGACGCAACGGAGTCGCCTGTGATCCATCACCGCGATGAGCTTCGTCGGGGAGCTTCATGCGTCCGGGACCTTCAGAAGCGCCTGCGGAAGGCCGTGGGGCCCACGTTGGCGGCCTGTCTCGCCCTCTACTTCAGCCTACCACGCGGCTGCAGGGCGAGCGAGCGCGGCTCGTGTTGAGCCTCGCCGGGCCCGACGAGATCGTCGTCCCGCTCGACCGAGCCCCGACCAGCCGCCGATCGAGGCCCCGCCGGCCGGCCGCAGCGAGGCCGGGGAATCTGAGTCATGATTGCAACAGTCTCGTCTAGCTTCCGGATTCGGCTATACTTTTTCTGTTGACGGGATGGATTCGGGTGTGATTGCATCGCACCCATGGTGCTGCTCCGGGAAATTCGCAAGCGCGCGCGTCATGTCGCCGGACCGGTGCTTGGGGCGTGCGTTTTCAGCTACTTCGCCTATCACGCCGTTCAAGGGGACCGGGGTCTGATCGCCTGGCTGCAGCTCGACCAGCAGGTGGAGGAGGCCACGGCGACTTTGGCCGCCATGACGGAAAAGCGGCAAATCCTTGAGCGGCGCACCTCGCTGCTGCGGCCCGACAACCTCGATCCCGACATGCTGGAGGAGCGCGCCCGCGCCACCCTCGGCTTCGCGCATCCGGACGAGGTCGTCATCTTCGATCCTCCTTCACCTGCTGCCGGTAGATCGGCGCCTTCGCGCTTTCCCGTGACGCCTTCCCCCCGCTGGTAGGCGGCGCGCTCACGGCTTTCACTCGGAAGCCTTCATAATCTTCGATATTCCAGGCATTCTTTCCGCAAACCTCGTTGCCTCTGCGCCTCCTCGGCGGGAGCGCAAACGTGCGTCATTTTCTGTCTTTTTTGCGGTCGCGGCTGTGCGAAAGTTGCGCTGAATGACCGCTCGAGGCCAGATTGTAACGCAAATGCGGTTTGAATCTCCTAAGTCATTGGTCTATAAATGTTTTTTTGAATATTCACTGGCTTCTTAAAGAAGTGTATTGTTTGCCGCGTCGCGACTGATGTTGTCGATCACGTAATAGGGACTTCATCGCTCATGGACGCCGTCTTGGCTCGTCCCGCCGGCAAGACCGCCAAAAAAGGACCGCTCGCCAAGCGCAGGCCGCCAACGCCAAAAAAGGACAAGGCGGCGGCGAAGGAACTGCTGCAATATTACCGCAACATGCTCCTGATCCGCCGCTTCGAAGAAAAGGCCGGGCAGATGTACGGAATGGGCCTGATCGCCGGTTTCTGTCATCTCTACATCGGCCAGGAGGCGGTGGTGATCGGCATGCAGGCGACGCTCAGGCCCGAGGACACCGTCGTGACCGCATACCGGGATCACGGTCACATGCTCGCCTGCGGCATGGAGCCGCGCCGGGTCATGGCGGAGCTCATGGGCCGGCAAAGCGGTTACGCCAAGGGCAAGGGCGGGTCGATGCACATGTTCAGCCGCAAGAGGAACTTCTACGG
>JBHIDG010000341.1:0-3614 GCA_046760025.1 Woeseia sp.
ATTGTCAATTTTCGCTGTCATGAAAGTGTGTTCAGCTCATCAAATCCACTGCTCCAGCCTCTAATTGCGTCAGAATTCCGGATACCAAACGCCACCTGGCCGGGCGCCGTTTTTCTAATTCTTGTCGGGATGTCCGGCGACCTTCGACCCGGCCGCTGAAAATATCTCACGTCATCGCCCACAAGTCTAAGAGGCGCGGATCGATGAACCGCCCCGGCTTTCCCGAAGACTCTATCCTCTGTCAGGCGCCACGCTGCAGCACGATTTAGTTATGGGGACTACATCGACCGGATTAATTGCCGGGCGGGGGCAGGGGACGGACATGTCTCAAGCCGAAGCGGTCATCTGCCCCGCTTTGAGACCAATAACCGGCGGATGTCCTGCGAACCACTTCGGCGAACCCGTGTCATATCGTTAGAATACGATCACGAACTCTCTTTGGGGATTATCGGTGGGTCTGACTCGGCTAGCGCTTTCGAATCCGGTCGCAGTGGTGGCGGCGATCCTGCTGCTGCTGCTGGTAGGGGCGATCGGCCTGGTGAACCTGCCCATCCAGATGATTCCCGACGTCCAGCGGCCTTTCATCCAGATTACGACCGGCTGGCGTTCCGCAGCGCCGGAGGAAGTGGAATCAGAGATCATCGAGCCGCAGGAGGACATGCTGCGTGGCATCCCGGGACTCGAGAAGATCGAGTCATCGGCGTCCAGAGGACGCGCGAGCGTCAACCTGATGTTTTCCGTCGACACCGATATTCAGCGTGCGCTGCTCGAGGTTGTCAATCGTCTCAATCAGGTGCCGCGATACCCCAACGACGTGACGGAGCCACGGATCTTCGCTGGCCAGGACAGTTTCGGAGAACAGATTGCCTGGTTCGCGCTAACGCAGGTACCTGGCAACACGCGTCCGATGGCCAGCTACAACGACTTCGTCAGAGAGGTCGTGCAGGCACGCATCGAGCGCGTTCCCGGCATCTCGAACTCGAACTCGTATGGTGGCCGGGATAACGAAGTTCGCATCACCTTCGACCCATATGAGGCGGCCGCGCTCGGCATCGACATACCCACACTTAGCGGGCTGACCGGCAACAACAACGATACTTCCGGCGGCTTCAGCGACGTTGGCCGCCGGCAATACACATTGCGCTACGCCGGCAAGTATGACGTGCCGGATTTCGGTGAGATGGTGCTCGACTGGCGCGGCGGCAATCCGGTACGACTGCGGGACATTGCGACGGTAGAGGTTACGATGCGTGATCGGGCCGGCGTCATGGTGGAGAGCGGCCACGACGCGATTGCATTCGATGCACAAGTGGAGCGGGGCGTTAATGTCCTCGAGGTCATGGAAGGACTCAAAGCCGCGATTGCGGAGTTGCAGGAGGGTGCGCTCAAGAGGGAGGGGCTCGTTGTTCAGCAGGTTTACGACGAGTCGACCTACATCGAAGCCGCCATTGCCATGCTGCGAACCAATTTGCTTCTCGGCATCGGCCTCGCCGTAACCGTGCTTTGGTGGTTCATGCGGAAGATGCGAGCCACCTTCATGGTCGCCCTGGCAATTCCCGTGTCCCTTTTTACGGGTTTCGCGGTGATGCAAATTACCGGCCGCACGCTGAACATGATCTCGCTGGCCGGACTGGCGTTTGCGACCGGCATGGTACTGGACGCCGCGATCGTCGTGCTCGAGAACATCGTGCGACTTCGTGAGAAAGGCAAGGAGTCCGAGCAGGCTGCGGTAACAGGGAGCCAGCAGGTTTGGGGTGCGCTGATCGCGTCGACGGCGACGACGGTGGTCATCTTTCTGCCTATCGCCTTCTTGAAAGACGTATCCGGACAGTTGTTTGCCGATCTGGCCATCGTGATCTCCGTAGCCGTAGTTGCCTCGCTCATTATCGCGGTAACGATCATCCCGACTGCGGCGGCCAGGTGGCTGAAGGACGTACGTCTGGACGATCCCCACAAGGATTGGTGGGACAGGATTACGGCCAAGATCATGCAGCTGACTGACGGCGTCTGGCTTCGGCGAGCATGGGTCGCCGGTCTGGTCAGCGCAGCAACGGTCCTGACCTGGGCGCTGTTGCCCCCGGCTGATTATCTGCCGGAGGGCAAACAGGGCTGGGTTTTTGCATTTATCCTTCCTCCGCCGGGACAAAGCGTCACGGCCGCTAAAAACGAATTCGTCGATGTCGTCGTGGATCGGCTGGATCCTTATCTCGAAGAGGATTCTGATCTGCAGGTCGACAGTTACTTCCTGGGAGTTTTTGGTTCCTTCGGTTTCACGGGTGCGAAAGTGACCGACACCGACGAGGCCGGTGCCTTCGTCGACAAGCTCAATACCGAGGTTCTGACCGGTTTCCCCGACACCATGGCGTTCGCCGATGAATGGGGCATCTTCGATCGGCTCAGTGGCGGCAGCTACATCGACCTGAACATCCAGAGCCGCGACATGGATGCGATGCTGGCGGCGGCACGTCAGGGTATGGGTCTGGTCGCCCAGCATTTGCCAGGCGCACAGGCACGACCCGTTCCCGGGATCGATTTCTCGGAACCGGAACTGCGATTCATTCCGAACGAACGGCGGATCACCGAGGCAGGCTGGACGCGCCAGCAGATGTCGGTCGTCATGCGCGCACTCGGTGATGGCGTATTCGTCGACGACTACTTCGATGGCGATCGTCGCCTGGATATCGTTTTACGCGCACCGGAGTGGACCAGCCCCGAACAACTGGCATCGACACCATTGGCCACACCACTGGGCGGCATCCAGCCGGTCGGACAGTTGGTTCGCATGGAACGCACGGCAGGACCAAGCCAGGTGCGGCGTGTGGATCGGCGCAGAGCCGTGACACTCGCGATCACACCGCCAGACGACAAGTCTCTCGAGGAGTCGATCGAGATCCTGCAACAGAATGTGGAGCCGGCGCTTCTTTCAATGCTGCCCGAGGACGGTGAGGTCAGTTACTACGGCAGCGCCGACGACCTGAAAATCGCGCTTGGCAGTATGTCGCGGAGTTTTGCGCTGGCGATCGTGGTTCTCTATTTATTGATGAGTGGCTTGTTCCGCTCCTTCATCGACAGCCTGCTCGTGATCACGGCGCTGCCGCTTGCCACCATTGGCGGTGTCACATTGCTGCGCCTGATGAACCTACCGATGAACTTGTTGACGATGATTGGTTTCATCACATTGCTCGGACTGGTCGTCAACAACGCGATCCTGCTGGTCCATCAGACACGATCGGCTGAAAGACGTGGTTTCGAGCGCCGCGCCGCAGTTGAACAGGCAATACGCCGCCGCCTGCGGCCCATTCTGATGAGCACCTTGACCAGCCTGTTCGGCATGCTGCCGTTGCTGCTGATCCCGGGTCCGGGTACCGAGGTATACCAGGGCCTCGCCGCAGTCATCGTTGGCGGCATGTCTGTAAGCACGATATTTACGCTAATTCTTCTGCCCAGCCTGTTACGCTTGGGCGAGGGTGTACCGGTAACAACGCTAGCGCCGAGCGGTGCACGGGCATCAAGCTGAATCGACATGACCAGGTTCATCCGAACTCTATTACCAGCAGCAGCCGGTTGCGTTCTGTCGACGGGCGCGGTCGCGCAGCAGATGCCGCCGGCAGCCG
>JBHIDG010000342.1:0-3611 GCA_046760025.1 Woeseia sp.
CATTTATCGCCGAGTCGTCAAGTTGCAGCAGAGGCTCGCCGCCCGTACAAACGACATAGGGCCTGCCCCGGGATTTCGAGACCGGCCAATGCGATGCCACCGCGGCTGCAAGCTCGTCGGCCGTCCTGAATTTTCCGCCGCCGGGGCCGTCGGTACCGACAAATTCCGTATCACAGAAATTGCAGATTGCCCGCACCCGGTCTTTTTCGCGGCCGGTCCATAAATTGCAGCCGGCGAAGCGCAGAAAGACAGCGGGTCGACCCGTCCGTGCGCCTTCGCCCTGCAGCGTGTAATAGATATCCTTGACTGAGTAGGTCATGCCGCAATCGAATTCAAGGGATCTTCCACGCCGGCTTCTTCGAAACCCTTCGCCCGCAACTCGCAAGCCGGACACAGGCCGCAAGGCGGGCGTTTGCCCTCGTAACAGGTATGGGTAAACGCCATCGCCTCGAGCGCACCCAGTTCTTTCGCCAGCAGCACCGTTTCCTTCTTCGACAGGTCCATGAGGGGCGTATGAATCTCCACGTTGCTCTCCATGCCGAGACGAATCGTTACCTGTAATGCCTCGATCGTTTCCCGCCGGCAATCGGGGTAGCCGCTGTAGTCTGTCTCGCAGACGCCGGCCACGAGGTGCTCGATGTTCCGTCGCCATGCGTAGGCGGCCGCGAGTGTCAGCAACACGATATTCCTTCCCGGCACGAAGGTACTCGGCAGTTGGCCGTCTTCACCTGCCTCGATCTCGATGCTCGCATCGGTCAGTGCGTTGCCGCCGAGTGCCTCGAAAGTTTCGATCGGAAGAATCCTGTTCGGAACGCCGGCATATTCAGCAACGCGAATCGCGCAATCCAGTTCGATACGATGACGCTGTCGGTAATCGAAGGTAATCGTCTCGACTGAGTTGCCACCGAACTTGTCGAGAGCCCAGTAGAGGCATGTCGTCGAGTCCTGTCCGCCCGACAATGCGACCAGCGCTTTACTTTTCAAAACATCAGCCCCCGGGGAAATGGCGCGCGCGATCAGGTATCAGAACTATCTCTGACGCCGTTCCGGATTACGTCCCGGTCCGGGCGCTCCATTTGGAGGAGATATTCCTTCGTCAGCGCCTCCGATACGTCCCACAGCTCCCGGGCCTGCTGCTCGTCGTGCATGTGATTTGCTCCGAGTACCTTAACGGCGTTGCAGTCTTCGAAGTACTGGCCGCTGACGCTGCCAAGCAGCGGACTGGTGGCCACGTAACAGCTTGTCGCTGCGCCCTGTGCGATCGACTTGCCCGCGATCGCGGTAAGCATGCCGAATGCAAACTGAAAAAACTTCGGTTCCGTGCGATCGATCTTCGTGTTGATAACGCCGGGGTGCAGTGAATTCGACGTAATTCGTGTGCCCCGCAGACGCTTGGCCAGCTCGAGTGAGAACAGCACGTTCGCCAGTTTGGAATGGCCGTACGCACGGCCGACGCTATAGTCCCTGGTGCCCCGCAGGTTGCCGAATTGAATACCTTCATCGGGCGCACTGGTGTAAGCCGACCTGCTGCCAACGACGACTACACGGCCCTGCCGGGAAAGGTACAGGCGCCCGAGCAAGTTGTGGACCAGAATGAAATGGCCGAGATGGTTTACGACGAAATGTTTCTCGAGACCATAGGCCTGCTCACGATCGCCGGTGCCCCGCATGCCCGCGTTGCAGATCAGCATATCGATGGGTGAATTTAGCGAACGAATGGTCGCGGCGCAGGCCGTGACCGAACCGAAGTCCGATAGCTCCAATTGAACCGGGGTGGTCACGCCTAAGACGCTCGAGCAGGCGTTCTGTGCCTTCTCGATGCTGCGACCCGTGCCGATCACGTGGGCGCCGCGAAGCGCGAGGACACGCATCGTCTCGTAACCGATGCCGGAATTACAGCCGGTCACCACGGCGACCTTAGCGGTCAGGTCGATACCTTCGGTAACCTCCTCGGCGGTCGAGTCCGCGCCGAAATCGCTGGTCGGGACACCGCTGGCGGGGACTCGCTTGTGGCTGCTGCAAGCGCCCGTCGACGGAGCAGCCATGGTTGCCCCGGCCAGCTTCAGGAAACGTCGTCGATCGACACTCATTAACATCTACTTGAACAGTTTCTCGGCGTCGCCGAGCGCCTCGTCCCGACTCGGTTTGGCCGCATCGCTCTCGCCGAACAGCGCCGCAAGCGCATCTTTGGCCTGGGCCTCTTGCTTCGCCCTGGCGGCATCGAATACCTCGTGTCCGGGCTTGAACCATTCGCAGAAATTGAGCTTCTCCTTATCGAGGACTTCCTCCGCATCGTCCTCGCGACATTGTTTCGGGACCCGAGCGTCGTAGAAGTTGCACATCCTGCAGACGTGCAGATAGACGGAGCAGGCGGGACACGCGTCCTGTCTGGAAATCGGCAGGCTCAGTTCCTCGAGAGACGCACCGCAACGATAACACTTGAGCTCGTCGGCCATACGAAGGGAGTATAGCGTCTCGTCACCCCTCCGGTGCGCTGCTCCGCTGCGCCGGCACGAAGTCCTCCATAACCGCCTGTTTCAACAGCTCCGGCGGCAGCATGCCCTGCGCCAGAATGAAGTCGTGGAAGGACTGCTGATCGAAATCGCCCCGCAATGCCAGTTCCGCCTGTGCCCTGAGCGCCTGCAGCTTGCTATACCCGAAATAATAAGCGGTTGCCTGCCCGGGTATTCGGTAGGTATATCGTTCGATCTCGTTCTGCGCCCAGGACTCGCCAATGCCGATGTCCTCCATGATCAGGCTCTTGGCTTCCTCCGGTGTGATCAGACCCAGATTGAGCATCGGATCGAGAAACATGCGCGCGGCCCGCATCAACCGGTATTGAAGACTGATCAACTGACCGTCGAGCGGCATGTATGGCTTGGCGATAGCTTCCGCATACAGCCCCCAACCTTCGACGTTGACGCTGTTGAAGGCAAATATTGCGCGTGTAATGGACACGCCGACTTCTATCATGCTCGAGAACTGCATCTCGTGCCCGGGTCGGGCTTCGTGCGCCGTCAATGTCCAGGCGCCGGCCTCGTAGGTGTCATCGGTCTGCTGCCAGGTACCGTCATCGTACTGCTCGAGCTGCGGAATCACGAAATCGGGGTACTCACCGGTATTGCCGATCAGTCTCGGTACGTCGAGGTGCGGCGCGGGCTGTGCCGCGGTCTCCGCCGCCGTCGCAATACGAATTCCCGCATCGCGTTTCGGCAAACTGATAATCCGCTCCCTGACGATGATGTCCTCGATCTTCTTGAGCACCCCGTGATAGTGGTCGAGCATCTTGTCGCCATCGATTGGACCGTCTTTCTTGAGTTCTCGAATGACCTCGCGGTAATCGGTCGAGGCGTAGCCTTTTTCCTTCGCAACCAACGGTGCAAGCGCAATCATCTCGTTGCGGATGTCCATGTACGCTTGCGTGGCCTGCTGGATCAGGTCCTCGGGCGATGCTTCCACGCCCCAGTTTCGAAGCGCGTCCTGGTACATCGCGTGCGGCAGGCGATAATCGTCCCTCGCACGCGTCAGGAGCTCCTCGGTGAGCCACCGGTTGTAATCCCTGAGCTGCTCCGTCAGGAGGTAGCGGCGGGCCGGATGGTGATTCCGGCCAA
>JBHIDG010000343.1:0-3607 GCA_046760025.1 Woeseia sp.
TGGCCGGAAGCGAATTTTCGAATCGTCCCAGATGCTGGTCACGCCGCGTTCGAGCCGGGAATCGTGCATGAGCTGGTCATGGCCACCGACGCGTTCGCAGCTTTGTAGAAATCCTCTTGGACAAATTGCTCATCACCAATGCCCGCCTGATCAACGAGGGCGAGATTCGCGACGCCGATGTGCTGATAAAAGGCGAACGCATCGAAAAGATCGCACCGGGCATTAGTCCCGGCGTCGACGTCCCCGTGCTGGATGCCGACGGCAAATATCTGATGCCCGGCATGATCGATGACCAGGTGCACTTCCGCGAGCCCGGGCTGACAAACAAGGGCGACCTGGCAACCGAGTCGGCCGCCGCCGTAGCGGGCGGCATTACGAGTTTCATGGACATGCCGAATGTCAATCCGCAGACCACAACGCGGTCCGCGCTGGCCGACAAATACAAACTCGCGGAGCGCCGGTGCAGCGCGAACTACGCTTTCTATCTCGGCGCAACCAACCGCAACATCGACGAGGTCAAGGCGCTTCAGATCAACGAAGCCTGCGGCATCAAGGCATTCATGGGCGCATCGACCGGCGACATGCTGGTCGACGATCCGGAGGCGCTCGAGCAGTTGTTCGAGCATGCGCCCTTATTGCTGGTTACGCATTGCGAGCACTCGCCGACGATCTGGGACAACGAAGCCCACGCCAAGGCGAAATACGGCGAGCAGGTGCCGATGTCCGAGCACCCGAACATTCGTTCGGCCAACGCCTGCCTCGTATCCTCGAGTCTCGCCGCCGACCTTGCACGCCGTCACGACACGCGTCTTCATGTGCTGCACCTGACGACAGCGATCGAAATGGGCCTGTTCTCCAAAGCAGACCGAAGTGAAAAGCGAATCACCGCGGAAGTCTGCGTGCACCACCTGTGGTTCGATGAGAGCCGTTACGAGGACCTCGGTGCGCGAATCAAGTGCAATCCGGCCATCAAGACAGCCGAAGACAGGGCTGCGCTCGTCCATGCATTGAAAGAAGGGCGCATCGACGTCGTTGCAACCGATCATGCGCCGCATCTCGCCGGCGAAAAACAGCGAACGTATTTCAAGGCACCGGCCGGATTGCCGCTCGTACAGCACGCGCTTCTGACCCTTTTCGAGCTGGCCAAAGACGGGCAAATCAACCTCGAGCTGCTTGTCGACAGGACCAGTCACGCAGCCGCAGACATATACGGCATCGTAGACCGTGGCTACGTGCGCGAGGGGTACTTTGCGGATCTGGTATTGATCGACAGCACGGCACCGTATACGGTCGGACCGTCCAACCTGATCTGTAAATGTCACTGGTCGCCGTTCGAGGGCGTGACCTTCGGCTCGAGTGTCGATACGACAATCGTAAACGGGCACGTAGTCTATCGGAACGGAGAGCTGACCGGCGATATCGTCGGCCAGCGGCTGCAGCTCGACCGGGGCCGATAGCCTGCCTGAAGCGTAATCGCGATTTGCGCGCCAGGCACTTCAATTCATACGCTAAATCGTTTACTTTCCGGGCGATCAAGCTATGCTAGCGCCCATCGGAGGCAGGTGTTAGACGAATCTGGCGCGTCACGCAGATGAAGCCGACAGACACTTCCACGCCCGACTATTTCCACAAGGTCGTCGATTGCCAGTGGGCCTGCCCGGCCCATACGGACGTTCCCTCGTATATACGTCTCATTGCACAGGGCCGCTTCAGCGACGCATACATGCTGAACAGGGAATCGAATGTCTTTCCGGGCATCCTCGGCCGCGTTTGTGATCGTCCCTGCGAACCCGCCTGCCGCCGCGGCCGCGTGGAAAGCAAGGCGGTGGCGATCTGCCGGCTGAAGCGGGTTGCGGCCGATCATCGCGACGACATCAGCGATCGCCTGCCGAAGGCGCCTGACAAAAAGAACGGCAAGAGAATCGCATGCATCGGCGCCGGTTGCGCTTCGCTGACAGTGGCGAATGACCTGTTGCCGCTGGGTTACGAAATAACCGTGTTCGAGGCCCTCGATACCACCGGCGGCCTGATGCGCACCAACATTCCCCAGTTTCGTTTGCCGCCGCGAGTGCTCGATGAGGAGATCGACTACATCGTCAATATGGGAGCCGAGGTCAAATTCAATCACCGCATCGACAGCATGAAGGATCTGCTCGATGACGGCGGCTTCGACGCGGTGTTCGTCGGCACGGGCGCCCCCACAGGCAAGGAGCTCGAGCTGCCGGGCCGGCATGACTCGGAGAACATCTACATCGGTATCACCTGGCTCGAGTCTGTCGCCTTCGGTCATGTCGACTCCATCGGTGAAAAGGTACTGATCATCGGCGTGGGCAATACCGCCATGGACTGCTGCCGTACATCTCTTCGTCTCGGCGCCAAAGACGTCAAGGTTATGGCCCGGAAGCCGAGAGGGTTTTTCAAGGCGTCCGACTGGGAGCTCGAGGATGCCGAAGAGGAACAGGTCGAGATCCTGGTCAATCATTCGCCGAAGGAGTTCGTCATCGAGGACGGGAAACTCATCGGCATGACATTCGACCGGATGGAGTACAGGTTCGATGACGCCGGCAACATCGACCGGGGAAAATCCGTCGGGGAAGTCATGATTCCCTGCGACGATGTCATCCTCGCGATCGGCCAGGATAACGCATTTCCGTGGATCGAGCGGGACATCGGCATCGAATTCAACGAGTGGGACTGCCCCATCGTCGACGAGACGACGATGATGTGTTCGCGAGAGGGCGTGTTCTTCGGCGGCGATTCCGCATTCGGCCCGAAAAACATCATCTGGGCGGTCGCACACGGGCACGAGGCCGCAATCTCCATACACAAATACGTGCATCGCGAAGATATCAACGACAGGCCGCCGCGCGGCATGAATCTCGCCAGCCGCAAGATGGGCATGCATGAGTGGAGTTTCTCGAATGACTACAACCCGGCCGAGCGGCGCCTGATGCCACACGTGGATTTGAAGGAGCGCTTCAAGAAGCTGGACATCGAGGTCGAGCTCGGATTTACGGTCGAGCAGACGATCGAGGAAGTCGAGCGCTGCCTCAACTGCGATATCCAGACCGTCTTCAGCGCCAATCTGTGCATCGAGTGCGACGCCTGTATCGACGTCTGTCCCGTCAACTGCCTGACGATCACGGAGAACGGCGAGGAAGTCGATCTTCGGACCCGGCTGTCGGCGCCGGCGGAAAACGCCGATCAGGACCTCTACGTGTCTGGGAACCTTCCGCAGACCGGCCGGGTCATGGTCAAGGACGAGGATCTTTGCGTGCATTGCAGCCTGTGCGCCGAGCGCTGCCCGACGGGCGCCTGGGACATGCAGAAATCGACCATTCTGATTCCCTATGCCGCCGACGAGGCAGACCAGGGAGAGCTGAAACCGGCGAAAGTGTCTGCTGGTTAACGGATTGCCAGCGGCAAAAAGTAAGAAAATACCGGCCCGAAACTGTCTATATTAGTAATTGAGATCCCGAAAAAACCGAGGAAGAGCGCCCGTGTCGAAGACCAACGACGTCGTCATAAGGATTGCCACCGTTAATGGCACGGGCTCGGCCAGCGCCGCAAGCTCGAACAGGGCGAGCAGGTCCTCGCCTCGGATGTC
>JBHIDG010000344.1:0-3589 GCA_046760025.1 Woeseia sp.
GCGCCCGGTGCCGGACATGCCGCAAGGCAGCCCGGATCTGCGCAATGCAGGCAGCCGTCTTTCTTGATCAGCCATTCGAGTCTGTCGTTCGGCTCCTCCTCGTAAAAGCGCATCACGGTCCACGACTTGTCGCTAAGGTCGCGTGGGCTATCGAACTCGCCGTTGTTGACACCGATGACGTCGCGCAAGTCGTTCCACTCCATGCACGCGGCCTCACAAGCCTTACAGCCGATGCATTTCGATATATCGATGAGCTTTGCGACTCGGGTAGTCTCGCGGACCGAAGGACTCTCGGTCGTGGTCGCCGAGCGCGCCTTGATGTCGAGGGATTGCAGCGACATTGCCTACCTCAAACCTTTTCGATGTTGACTAGAAACGCCTTGAACTCGGGCGTGTTCGTATTTGCATCGCCGACGAACGGTGTCAGCGTGTTGGTCAGATACCCCGGCCTCGCACGCCCCTTGAAACCCCAATGGATGGGCAGACCGATCTGATGCAAGATGCGATCTTGAACGGTCAGCGGACGCAGGCGTTTCGTGACGACGGCCTTCGCAACGATCTCGCCCCGCTTCGAACTGACACGAATCCTGTCGCCGCCCGTAATTCTCTTTTCTGCAGCCAGGGACGCACCGATCTCGACAAATTGCTCGGGTTGCAGAATGGCATTTATTTCAACGTGTTTCGTCCAAAAGTGAAAGTGTTCTGTAAGCCTATAAGTCGTCGCGACATAAGGAAAATCGTGCACGTCGCCCATGTTCTCGAGATCGTTCGCGAAAATGCGTGCCGCAGGGTTGTTGCGCGCGGCAGGCTTCTCCGGATGCAGCGGGTTGGCGGCCAGCGGAGATTCGAACGGCTCGTAGTGTTCGGGGAAGGGCCCTTCGGCCATCTTGTCGACGGCGAACAGGCGGGCCACACCCTCCGGATTCATGATGAACGGCCCCATGCCCTGCGACGGCGGGGAGGTCGTTTTGAAATCGGGCACGTCGATGCCACTCCAGCGCTCCCCTTCCCAACTGATGACGCGCCGGTGTGGATCCCAGGGCTTGCCTGCCGGATCGGCCGACGCGCGATTATAGAGAATGCGCCGGTTGGCCGGCCACGAGAAGGCCCAGCCCAAGGTATTGCCCAAGCCGCTTGGATCCGAATTGTCGCGGCGGGCCATCATATTGCCTGCTTCTGTCCACGCGCCGCAGAACAGCCAGCAGCCGCAGGCTGTCGACCCGTCATCGCGCAACTCGCCGAAACTCTCGAGTTGTTGCCCGGCACTGCGCAGTACATTGTGCCGATCCTGCGGATCCGTAAGATCGTCCAGGGCCCTGCCGTTGTATTCGCGGGCGAGTTCCTCGGGTGACGGGTCATCCGGGACCAGGTGGTTCCAGCTCAGGTTAAGAATCGGCTCCGGAAACGCACCGCCTTGCTCACGATACAGCTCGCGTAATTTCAGGAATATGCCCGCGATGATCTCGCCGTCACCCTTGGCATTTCCGGGTGGTTCTGCACCCTTCCAATGCCATTGCAGCCAACGGCCGGAGTTTACGAGCGAACCGTCCTCCTCTGCGAAACAGGTCGAGGGCAGGCGGAACACCTCGGTTGATATCTTTTCGGAGTCGGCCGGATTGAATTCGCCGAAATCCTTCCAGAACTCGGACGTCTCGGTCTCCAGAGGATCGATCACGACGAGATAGTCGAGCTCAGCGAGCGCTTCGCCGAGCTTGCGTTTGTCGGGAAATGCGGCGAGCGGATTGAAACCCTGGCAGATGTAGCCGTTCAAGTCTCCTTTGTGCATGTCTTCGAACACTTGCAGCACGTCATGCACTTTGTCGAGTTTCGGCAGCCAGTCGAAGCACCAGTTATTCCGGGGCGTGGCGGCATCGCCATACCAGGCTTTCATGAGGCTCACGAAAAACTTCGGGTAATTCTGCCAGTAGCTCATCTGGTTCGGGCGCAAGGGCCGGAACGCACGCGAGGCGATATAGAGGTCGTAGTCCGTTTCAGTCTCGTTCGGCAGCGTCAGATAGCCGGGCAGCAGGTCGGACAACAGGCCCAGATCCGTCAGACCCTGGATGTTCGAGTGACCCCGAAGCGCGTTCATGCCACCACCACTCTGGCCGATATTGCCGAGCAGCAACTGCACCATCGCGGCGCAGCGGATCATCTGCGAACCCTTCGAGTGCTGCGTCCAGCCGAGCGCGTACATGACGGTCATCGTACGATTGGGCGCAGCCGTCTCTGCGATCATCTCGCACGCCGTGAGGAAGTCCTCCTCCGGCGTGCCCGTGATCGCGCTCACCACTTCCGGTGTGTAGCGCGAGTAGTGTTTCTTCAGCAGCTTAAAGACGCAGCGCGGGTGCTTGAGCGTCGGATCGGTACGGGCGTAGCCATCGTCACCGAGCTCGTACATCCACGTGCTGCGGTCGTAGCTGCGCGAGGCCGGGTCGTGACCGGAGAATATTCCGTCCTGGAAATCGAAGTCCTCACGTACGATGAACGTCGCATCCGTGTATGCGTTGACATATTCCTGATGAACATTGCCTGTCTGGATCAGGTAATTGATAACACCGCCCAGAAAAGCAATGTCGGTGCCGGCACGGATCGGTGCATAGAAGTCTGCGAGCGCCGCCGACCGGGTGAATCGCGGATCGACTACGATCAGCCTGGCTCGATTGTGGGCCTTCGCCTCGGTGACCCATTTGAAGCCGCAGGGATGCGCCTCGGCGGCATTGCCGCCCATGATGAGCACCAGGTTGGTATTCTTTATATCAACCCAGTGGTTGGTCATCGCGCCGCGACCGAACGTAGGGGCAAGACTTGCCACCGTAGGTCCGTG
Source organism: Woeseia sp. (assembly GCA_046760025.1). Taxonomy (GTDB): domain Bacteria; phylum Pseudomonadota; class Gammaproteobacteria; order Steroidobacterales; family Woeseiaceae; genus JACZWL01. The sequence goes on from JBHIDG010000344.1 coordinate 2,828, forward strand.
TCAAACGCGTGCCTGATTATCGAATGCCAGTAACCCGACTGAGCGGGCAAACTTGTGTGTTAGATAGCCACTTTCGTTCGACGAGGCCGAGGCCGCGAGCATGCCGCAGGATAACCAGCGGTTTACGGTCGCGCCTTGCACATTGGTTGCCTCGAAGTTTCGATCACGGTCGTTCTTCATGTGCTGCGCAATTCGCTCGAACGCATCTTCCCAGGAGATGCGTTGCCACTCGCTCGCACCACTGGCACGGTACTCAGGATATCTGAGCCGGCTCTCGCTGTGTACGAAATCGAGCAATGCTGCACCCTTCGGACACAGTGTGCCGCGATTGATCGGATGATCCGGATCGCCTTCGATGTGGAAGATCTCTTCCTTGGCGTTCTTTGAGTTGCTGCCCAGGCTGTACATCAGGACACCGCAACTGACCGAGCAATACGGACAGGTGTTGCGTGTCTCTTTCGCACGAGCCAGCTTGAAGTCGCGAACTTCCGCAAGCGTCGCTTGAGGTGTAAAACCTAAGGCGACGACACTCGAAGAAGCGAACCCGGTCCCGCAGACCTTGAAAAATTGCCGACGTGTAAGGTTGACTCCCATCGTAAACCCCCTTGCGTGTCTCTCCCAGCAAAGATCACGGGCAATATAGAAAACATCACCCGCGGTATCAAGGTGGTTTCGACGTGTATGGCGGAGGTGGATGGGAATCGAACCCACCACTCGCGTTCGGCAAGTCGCTGGTTTTGAAGACCAGGGAAGTCACCAGAC
>JBHIDG010000345.1:0-3550 GCA_046760025.1 Woeseia sp.
ATGGTCGGCGAGTTGCACGGGCAACGCCAGCTGGCTCAAGGTTCGGGCACCTCCGTGCGTTCCCCGGCAACCTCCTGTGGATGCTCCGCCAGGTACCGGTTGTAGGCGAATCTCACCAGAACAGACAGGACGGCGGCCGCGGGTAGTGCCAGCAGAATGCCGAAGAAGCCGAACAGTTGCCCGCCGGCGGCAATCGAGAAGATCACGATAACCGGGTGCAGGCCGATCCGGTCACCGACGAGCCTGGGCGTCAGGATGGACCCTTCGATCATTTGTGCAATAGTGAATGTGGCGACGACGCCAAGCAGCATCCACAGCGGGTTCGGTTCCATTGCGACGGTGAGTGCGGCGAGACCGATGCCGAAAACGAACCCCAGATAGGGGACGAAGCTGACGAGACCGGCAACGACCCCGATCGCAATCGCGAACTTGAGCCCCACCAGCGACAGTCCGGCAGAGTAGATGATACTGAGGGCGAGCATGACCAGAATCTGTCCGCGCAGAAACGCCCCCAGCGCGTCGTCGGTATCGCGAGCAAGCCGCACGACCGTTTCGCGGTACTTTACGGGCACCAGCGCGCCGAAACGCCTCATGATCGTGTCCCAGTCTCGCAGCAGATAAAACGTCAGGATCGGAATCAGGAAGAGGCTCAGCAAGGCCGCCACCAGCGCAGCACCCGACTGGGTCAGGCCCATGAAAACCTTCGCGCCCCAGGTTCCGGCCATATCGCTGTAACGGGCCAGGAACGCGGCAAGCCCGATGTCGCTACCCGGCTCCAAGCCCAGGAAATCGCCCACCCGCGGTAGCCAGACCTTTTCCGCCTGAGCGATGATGCCGGGCAGCGCCTCCATGAGCGCCGACACCTGATTCCGAATCAACGGCACGACCAGCAGAACGAGTAGCCCGAGAAACAGAAATGTCAGCAGGAATACAGTGACGACGGCAACGGTTCGCGGAAACCTCAGTCGTTGCAGGCGGTCCGCGAGCGGGTCACCGATGTAGGCCAAGAGCGCCGCAGCGACGAACGGGGTAAGTACCGGTGCGAGCAGATACAGGAGCCAACCTGTCAGCACGAGCGCGATAAACCAGTTGATTCTGTTGTCACTTGCCATTGCTATCCCTTGTCGAGCGCCCTGGCGGTCCAGTCCCTGACGTAGACGATGCCGCTGGTAACAACGGTCACGAGAACCGCGGCGCCGAGTACGGTGATACTGATTCTGTCCGGCCACGCAAAACCCGCACGACTCATGACGAAAAGTACGAACATCAGCTCGAACGCGGTATTGAGTTTACTGATGCGGGTCGGTTCGCCCTCGACAGGCCGGACCAGAAAATTATAAGCCATGGCACCACCGACGATGACGACGTCACGCAACACGACAACGGCGGCAAGCCAAATCGGAATATGGCCGGTGGCTGCAAGCGTGATGAATGTGCCGGCAATAAGCAGTTTGTCCGCAATGGGATCGAGCAATGCGCCGGCGCGCGATTGCCAGTTGTATCGCTTTGCGAGAAAGCCATCGAGGCCGTCCGAAAACCCGGCAACGACAAAGAAGCCTAACGCGATGTCGAAGCGCCCGTTGAGCATCAACACCAGTATCGGCGGAACGAGACCGATACGCAGCAGCGAAATCGCGTTTGGCAGCCAGCGGTAAGGCATCTGGCAGGTCAGAAGTCCCGGCCGGGCGCGCGATACATGAATTCGAGAGAATCCGATGGCAGGAATGGCGGGAATTGTGAGTCGTTGTCCTCTACAGGTATCAGGATGTCACTCACTTGCAGTGCCCTGGCGAGCCTGGCCAGGCCGCCACGCAGGCGGACCTCGTATCGAATCCTGTCGCCGGCCACGGTATGCACATCGAAGCCTTCAATCAGGCCGAGGTTTTCGAGGTAGCGCTGCACGCTGCCGTAAGCCGAGACCGAGTCGATGCCGGAAATACTCAGCGTGACGGTCTCGAGAGGCGCGTTTCCGGAAAATGCGAACTCGGCGGCCAGCGAGTCTGCCAGCAGATTGATGGCATCCTCGGGTTCGCCGCTCCATTCCTGTTGCTGGTCACCAAGATAGTAGGTCCAGCGATTTCGCCGCAGCGTAGCCGGGCGCACCCTTCCGACCAGAATCGAGTTTGTCTGGTAACGTACGGAAGCCTGCAGGAGCGGCTCGTCGAAACCGCCCCATATATCGGTGAAGCTGATGTTCCGGAGATCTTCGGTATCCAGTAGCGGGAAGGCGACCGGTATGCCGCGCCTCGATGCCGTCTCCTGAACACGCTCGCGCAACAGGCGATTACGGTCGATGGACCGCGATGCATGCGCCGCCGGCTCGGGATCGTCTGCTGCGATGATCTCACGTTTCCCCTGGCCCCAGTCGACGGCAAGCCACACGATTGTCAGCGGACGATCCGGGCCCCAAACCGTCTCTCCCGCTGCTTGAAGCACTTTTCCGATAGCGGCTCCGTCGAATGAAATCAGAAGCGTCCCGTCCGGGCCCTGACGAAACTGCAGAACATATCTGGAGGGTACCGGAAACAGTTCGTCCAGAAGCGGCGCCGCGGCCGGCAACTCCGAGCCCGTCACACGAACGACGACCTCCCACAGGCCTCTCTTGTAGGCAGCGGCTCGTGGATCGCCCTCCTCGGGGTCGAGGGGCACCTGCACGGCGTACAGCGCCGGTGTCTCTACTGCCCCGCTGTCCGGCAGGGCAAGAACAAGAACCGCCGCCACCAGCAGCAGAGAGGTGCGCCGGACAAAATCCGTTTCAGTAGGCGTTCGATCAATCATCGGTGATTCCAGCAACCGGGTACACTATTATATCGCCCTCGCAGTGAATACCACCGATTGTTGACCGGCCCGGGATGAGCATAAACCCTTTCACTTACAAGGATGCCGGCGTCGATATCGATGCCGGCAATTCACTAGTCCAACGTATCGAGCCGCTCGCCGCAAGGACAAGTCGCGAAGAAGTCCTCGCCGGACTCGGCGGTTTCGGCGGGCTTTTCGCGATTCCGCCGGATCGTTATCGGGAACCCGTCTTGGTGTCGGGAACCGACGGCGTCGGCACCAAACTGAAGCTTGCACAGCAGCTTGGGCGTCATGACACCATCGGAATCGACCTCGTCGCGATGTGTGTCAACGATGTACTCGTCCAGGGTGCCGAGCCGCTGTTTTTTCTCGATTACTTCGCCTGCGGCCGGTTGGACATCGACGTGGCCACAGATGTCGTGGCAGGCATCGCTGCCGGTTGCCTCCAGGCCGGTGCAGCGCTGATTGGCGGGGAGACCGCAGAGATGCCCGACATGTATCCGGACGGCGCATACGACCTGGCTGGTTTCTGTGTCGGTGCCGTCGACAGGAGGGACCTCATCGACGGCCGGGCAGTCGAGCCGGGCGACGCCATCATAGGCATCGCGTCCAGCGGGCCGCATTCGAACGGCTACTCCCTGATTCGCCGCGTTCTCGAAATCGACGAGGACACCCGGATCGGCGGCGTGCCGGTCGCGCAGCGCTTACTGGAGCCGACCAAAGTGTATGTCAGGCCGGTGCGCGCGCTTAT
>JBHIDG010000346.1:0-3527 GCA_046760025.1 Woeseia sp.
GAGTCGTTTGATGATGAAGATCTCGAGCGCTCCTGCACATTGCTCGATGAGTCGCAGCACGGCGACCAGGCCGAGGCGGGCCAACTCCTGTTCGGCGTGAACACGCGCGACCTCCGCACGCTGCATGTCGACCCGGACCGTTTGAAGACGCTCGCACCGCATCTGCCCCAGGGCGTCGTGTGTGTGGCCGAAAGCGGCCTGCACGACGACCACGATGCGGCTGCGGTGGCAGGGTGGGGATACAGCCTGGCGCTGGTCGGCACGGCCCTCATGCGCGCCGACGATCCCGGCCGGCTGATATCCGACATGCTTGATGCGGGTCGCAAGAGGAGAGCGGCGTGAGCTGCCTCGTCAAGATCTGCGGCCTGAAGCACCGGACAACGGTGAATGAAGCCGTCGAAGCCGGTGCGGACGCCGTCGGCTTCGTGTTCGCGAAGTCGGTAAGACAGGTAACGCCGAGACACGCCGCGTTCATAGCGGCAAACGTGCCCGAGCAGGTATTACGCGTTGCGGTCATGCTGCACCCGACTGCCGAAGAGTGGGAGGAAGTACAAACAATTTTCTGTCCGGACGTTCTGCAGACCGACGCCGAAGATTTCGGATTCCTGGATGTGCCGGACGACATTACGAAATGGCCGGTCGTTCGCGCGGCCGAGGATTGGGAGGACGGCGGACTGCCCGACACATTCGTATACGAAGGTGCGACGAGCGGTCAGGGTGAGACTGCCGACTGGAGCGCCGCTGCCAGGCTCGCGAAGAGAGCGAGACTGATCCTGGCGGGCGGCCTAAATTGCCGAAACGTTGCCGATGCGATCCGGAAGGTCGGGCCCTTCGGTGTCGACGTGTCGAGCTCGCTCGAGACTTCCCCGGGAGAAAAAGACCCGGACCTTGTTCGCGAATTCATCGACACGGTACGGGCTACCCCGAACCCGCGGAGCAAGTGAAAAGAGAACCGCCAGTGAAACCGACACTCGACGCAAACGAAAAAACGGCGCTGCTCGATGCATCGATCAGCGGCGAGCTGCCGGATCAGCGCGGACGCTTCGGCCCTTTCGGCGGGCGCTACGTGCCCGAGACCCTGGTGCCGGCCTTCGAGCGGCTGGAGGCAGGCGTAAAGGAACACCTCCACAGCCCCGAATTCCAGGCCGAGTATAAGAAAGAGTTGCGCGAGTGGGTGGGGCGACCGACAGCATTGAGCGACGCGCCGCGTCTTGGCGAACGATGGGGAACCGAGGTGTGGGTCAAGCGTGAAGACCTGGCGCACACCGGGGCACACAAGATAAATAACGCGATCGGCCAGGCGTTGCTGGCCAGGCGCCTGGACGCGAAGCGAGTCATTGCCGAGACGGGCGCCGGTCAACATGGCGTCGCCGCCGCCGCCGCCTGCGCGAGAGTCGGCCTCCCCTGCAGCGTGTACATGGGCGCGGTCGACATCGACCGGCAGGCACCCAACGTCGATCGAATGCATGGCCTGGGCGCCGAAGTGCTGCCGGTGGACACGGGTGACAAGACCCTGCGGGCCGCAATCGACGAAGCGATGCGCGAATGGGTGTCGGATCCGTCCGGCATTTACTATCTGCTGGGTTCGGCGGTCGGTGCGCATCCCTATCCCTACCTGGTGCGCGAACTGCAATCGGTCATCGGCACCGAGGCGCGCCGGCAGATGCTGGAGATCGCCGGCGGTCTGCCTGACGCGGCATTTGCCTGCGTTGGCGGCGGCTCCAATGCGATCGGACTTTTTTACCCCCTTCTCTCGGACGACATCGAGCTGATCGGCGTGGAAGCGGGCGGCACCGGCGACGGGTTGGGCCAGAATGCTGCGACGCTCGCCACCGGTACTGCCGGTGTGCTGCAGGGTTGCTACTCACTGGTGCTGCAGAACGACGACGGGCAGGTACAGGAGACACATTCCATTTCCGCAGGACTCGATTACTCCGGCGTCGGACCGGAGCATGCTTTGCTGCAGGCGATCGGCAGGGTCACCTATCTGACGGCAAGCGATGACGAAGCGCTGGAGGCGCTCTGGGAACTCTGTGAGTCCGAGGGCATCCTCACCGCGCTGGAAACCGCGCATGCTTATGCCGCGGCGAGGCGCTGGTCGAAAGACAATCCCGGTAAACGAATACTGATCGGTAACTCAGGAAGAGGCGACAAGGACATGCCGACGCTGACAAAGTACCCGGCGAGGATTCGAGGCCGTGCAGCCGCATGAATCGATAAGTGCGGCGATCGAAGCGGCCAGGGCCGCCGGCAGGACGGGGCTCGTTCCGTTCATCACTGCGGGATACCCCGAACCCGATGAGTTTCCGGCCACATTAAGGTCTGTCTCGGAATACGGTGACGTTATCGAGATTGGCGTGCCCTTTTCCGATCCGATGGCAGACGGTATGACGATTCAGAGATCGAGCTTCATCGCGATCAAAAAGGGCGTCACGTTGAAATGGATCTTCGATCAACTCGAATCGCTAAAGGGCGAGATCGGCAAACCGATCGTTCTGATGTCCTACCTCAACCCGTTGCTCGCATTCGGATTTGAGCAACTCGCCGGCCGAGCGCTCGACACCGGCGTTTGCGGAGTCATCGTGCCGGACTTACCGTACGAAGAATGCGCAGAGATCCGCGACGCGCTGGAAAACAGAGGCATCGGTCTGATCCAGCTGGTCACGCCCGCAACGCCGCCGAGCCGACTGGAGATGCTCGCCAACGAGTCACGCGGCTTCCTGTACGCGGTAACGATCACCGGCACCACGGGCGGGACAAGAGGACTGCCCCCCGACCTGGCGGATTATCTGGATGCGGTATCTTCGGTGTCGGCCCTGCCGGTATGCGCGGGCTTCGGCATCCGGGCGGCGGAGGACGTCATCAGCGTCGGCAAACACGCCGCCGGCGCAATCATCGGCTCCGCGCTCGTCGAAGTGCTCGAGAACGGCGAAGACCCGGCAGAATTCCTCAGACATCTCCAGATGGGGACGGACCCCGTAGGGTCCGCCCCCAATTCGTGACCCCGGTCACAGACCTCAGTTCCTGCTCGGGTAAAAAGGCACAAAGGCTACTTCGCGGAGGCACCGATGAGGTTGCAGCCAGCCTTTACATTCACGGAATTGTTGATAGTGGTCGCCGCACTGGCGATGCTCGCAGCTGCTGCGGTGCCGCGGTTTTTCGCCGTTAACAAAGAGATCCGGACGGGTGCGGTGCAGGCACTGGCCGCAAATGTCGAGAGTTCGGCCAATCTGACCAACCGGATCTGGGCATCCAGCGGGCACTCGCCGCGACTGACGGTCGATGGCCAGGAAGTTGATATGCGATACGGCTATCCGACCGAACGTTCGATCAGCGACGTGGTAGTTTCGAACGGTGATTTCCTGTTTGCCGACGGCTACTGGAAGCACAAGCATTCGTCTTCTGCATCAGGCTGTGCCGTCCTCTATGTCCAACCGTCGAACCCGGCATCGGAGCCGGTGGTCATTAGCTATACGGGAGGCTGTTGAAGGTGCCGGACCGAACTTTCCTAACTTGCCGGGGCAAGA
>JBHIDG010000347.1:0-3513 GCA_046760025.1 Woeseia sp.
ACTGCGCGCCACTTCACGCACCAGGATCATTGATGCAAGACGACCGGCTGACTTTTCAGGACCTGATCCTGGCGCTGCAGCAATTCTGGGCGGAGCAAGGCTGCGTCATTGCGCAGCCCTACGACATGCAAATGGGCGCGGGCACGTTTCATCCGGCCACGTTCTTGCGTGCCGTTGGCCCGGAGCCGTGGAGTTGCGCCTATGTGCAGCCGTCACGCCGCCCTACCGATGGAAGGTACGGCGATAACCCGTTCCGGCTACAGCACTATTACCAGTACCAGGTTGTCATCAAGCCTTCGCCGGACGATTTTCAGGACATTTATCTCGAGTCCCTGGCGGCTATCGGCGTCGATCCGACCGTTCACGATATTCGCTTTGTCGAAGACAACTGGGAGTCGCCGACGCTCGGCGCCTGGGGACTCGGCTGGGAGGTCTGGTTGAACGGCATGGAGATCACGCAGTTCACCTATTTCCAGCAGGTTGGCGGACTCGAGTGCCGCCCGGTTACCGGCGAGTTGACCTACGGCCTCGAGCGTCTGGCGATGTATTTGCAGGACGTAGAGAATATTTTCGACATCGTCTGGAGCGGCGGGCCGCTCGGTTGCATCAGCTACCGCGACGTCTATCACCAGAATGAGGTGGAGCAATCGACATACAATTTCGAACGAGCCGATATCGACTCGCTGTTCAATACATTCGACGTCGCCGAGCACGAATGCCAACGGCTAATCGGGCTCAATCTGGCGCTGCCTGCCTACGAGCAGATGCTGGCAGCCTCGCATACTTTTAACCTCCTCGACGCGCGCCAGGCGATATCAGTAAGCGAGCGCCAGCGTTATATCCTGCGCGTCAGGGACATGGCGAAATCCGTGGCCGAGGCCTACTACGCCAGCCGCGAGGCATTAGGCTTTCCGATGCTCGCGCACGCCGAACAGCCGAAAGCCGGGACCGCATAACGATGGTCGCCGATTTACTCGTCGAGATCGGGACCGAAGAGCTGCCACCGAAGGCCCTGAAGAATCTCATGGGCGCCTTTGCCGACAGCATGGGCGCCAGGCTCGATGACGCCCGCCTCGAATACGAGACGATATCTGCATACGCCAGCCCGCGCCGGCTGGCCGTCATCGTCAAGGCGCTCGCCGGGACGCAGCGCGACGAGGAAGTGATCGTAAGGGGTCCGCCGGTTTCGGTTGCCTACGATGACAAGGGCAAGATCACTGCGGCGGGCAAGGCTTTTGCAAAAAAATGTGGTGTCGCACCGGACGACCTCGATCGCGCCCGGACCGACAAGGGGGACTACCTGAGTTGTCGTTCTATCGAGAAAGGCGCGACGGCGGCCGAGGTCTTGCCCGGTCTTTGCGAGGCGGCTCTCGAAAACCTGCCGATACCGAGACGCATGCGCTGGGGCGAAGGTGACGCCGAGTTCGTGCGGCCCGTTCACTGGGTAATCCTGCTGCACGGCAAAGAATTGATCGATGGCTCGGTCCTGGGCGTACAGACCGGACGGCACACCCGCGGCCACCGCTTTCACGCGCCGGACGAGATACGTCTGGACACGCCGTCAACATATCTCTCGTTGCTCAAGAAGGCACGGGTGCTCGCGGACTTTGACGAGCGCAGGAAAAGGATTGTCGAAGCCGTCAGGAAGTCCGCCGAGGAGGTCGGCGGAGCACCCCTGGATTCAGATGCCCTGTACGACGAGGTGACCGCGTTGACGGAATGGCCGGTCGCTCTTGCCGGAAGCTTTGAGGAGCCGTTCCTGTCGCTGCCGAAAGAGGTTATCGTCGCGACGCTCTCGTCTCACCAGCGCTATTTTCCGGTTGCCGACAACAACGGCACCTTGCTGCCCCGATTCATCACGGTGGCGAATCTCGTCAGCAAAAAACCGACTCGCGTGCGCGACGGCAACGAACGGGTCATTCGACCCCGGCTCGCCGATGCTAAATTCTTCTGGGAATCGGACAGGCGGGTCAGCCTCGCCGACCGTCGCGACGCGCTCCGGGACGTGGTCTATCAACGCGGGCTCGGCAGTTTGTTCGACAAGAGCGTTCGGATCGCGAAACTTGCCGCGGCTGTCGCTGCCGCGATCGGTGCCGAGACGAAATCCGTCGAGCGAGCTTCAGCGCTCGCAAAATGTGACCTGCTGACCGGGATGGTCGGTGAGTTTCCCGAACTACAGGGCTTGATGGGCGGCTACTATGCCGCGGCGGACGGGGAACCCGAGGCAGTTGCCGCGGCGATAGCCGAGCAGTACCTGCCACGCTTCGCGGGCGATGAGCTGCCGCAGAGCGAAGCCGGCCAGGCGCTCGCGGTCGCGGACAGGCTCGATACGCTTGCCGGCATCTTTGCTTTGGGGAAGAAGCCGACCGGCAACCGGGACCCGTTCGGCCTGCGGCGCAACGCGCTCGGTGTCGTTCGTATCACGATAGAACAGGGACTCGATCTCAATCTCAAAGAGCTCGTGACCCTGGCCGTTGCCGAGCAGCCGGTCCGGGACAAGGACGAGAGCGAGCTGACGGCGAGTCTCTATGACTTCATCACCGAAAGAATGCGCGCCTATTACCTGGATCGGCAAAACGGATTGACGCCGGAGATGTTTGCTGCCGTGATGGCGAGACGGCCGGATTCCCTGCTCGATTTCGATGAGCGCCTGAAGGCCGTGGCCGCGTTTGTCAAACTCGAGCCCGCCTCCAGCCTGGCTTCGGCCAACAAGCGAATCGGTAACATACTCAGGCAGGCGGGCATCGACGGCGGTGCGCCGATCGACCGATCCCTGATCAGGGAGCCTGCCGAGACAGCGCTTTTCGAGTCGGTCGTAAAAGCCAGGGAGACGGTGACACCGCTGATGGAGGATCGCGACTACACCAGCGTCCTTGCAACGCTGGCGGGTCTCAGGGAACCCGTCGACGGATTCTTCGACGACGTCATGGTCATGACGGATGACGAGGCGCTGCGCAACAATCGCCTCGCCTTGCTCGCAGAGCTCAGGGCGATGTTTCTGAATGTCGCCGATGTCTCCCGGCTGGCTATAGGATAGATGTTCCGAATCCGGGTTCTAATTCTCGTTCTGTATTTCGTCGTGACTGTCGTGCCCAGCGTGCTCGGCATCATTTTGTGCGCGCGCCTGCCGTTTCGGTTCAGTTTCGGCATTGCCAGCGCGTGGGCGAAGGGAATGCTCCGGGCCGGTCGTTTGATTTGCGGCCTCGAGTGGGTCGTCGAGGGCAAGGAGCGACTGCCCGCCGAACCAAGCGTGATATACATCAAGCATGCCTCGGTGTTCGAAGCCTACGCGCAGGTCGGCATCTTTCCGCAGCAGACCTGGGTCGTCAAAAGAGAATTGCGCCGGGCGCCCGTCATCGGTTGGGGAATGATTGCGCTGAAATGCATTGCCATTGACCGCAACGCAGGCGGCAAGGCAGTCAGGCAGGTCATCGAGCAAGGGACGCGACGCCTTGCCGAGGGAATATGGATAACGATATTTCCCGAGGGAACGAGGATGCCGCCCGGAGAGAC
>JBHIDG010000348.1:0-3513 GCA_046760025.1 Woeseia sp.
AAGAAACGCTGATAGCCGGGATCATCGGCCATGTAACCGATGGTGTAGATGTGCACCATGAAGGAGATGAACGTAACGACGACCATCATCAATGTCGACAGGCGGTCGATCAGGAAACCCACTTCCATGCGCAGGCCGTCGCTGATGGCCCAGGTATAGACGGCGTAGTTCTCGGCCTGACCGCCATCCCAATATATGTGCTTGAGGACGAGGACGGACAGGACGAATGAAAGCCCGACGGCCAGAATTGTTATCCAGTGGGCGCCGGCCCGTCCAATCCTGTTACCGAACAAGCCGGCGATGATGGCCGCAATTAGCGGTGCCAACACGATGGTCAAATGATAGCTATGCACCCCGTAGCCCCTAACCTTTCATCGAATCCAGCTCTTGCACATTGATGGAGCGCCGGTTTCTGAACAGGACGACCATTATCGCGAGGCCGATTGCCGCTTCCGCCGCCGCGACCGTGAGGATAAAGAACACGAATACCTGGCCGGTCTCGTCGCCCAGGTATCGCGAAAACGCGATGAAGTTGAAATTGACGGCCAGCAGCATGAGCTCTATACACATCAGCAGCAGGATCAGGTTGCGCCGGTTGATAAAGATGCCGGCCACGGCCAACGCAAACAGCACCGCCGATACCGTCAGGTAGTGCTGCAGGCCGATCACTGCCGCTTCTCCGGTTTCATCTTGACAATTCGGACGCGATCGCTGGCCCTGACTGCGACCTGTTTCGAAATGTCCTGCACCTTCAGGCCGGGGCGTCTGCGCATGGTCAGCGTGATAGCCGCTACGATCGCGAGCAGGAGTACGACGGCGGCGATCTCGAATGCATAGACGTGTTCGGTGTAGAGCACCGCGCCGAGCGCCTCGGTATTGCTGTATCCCTCCGGCGTCGGTTGAAAATCGCCGATCCCGGCGCCGGTCCGCCCCCCAAGCCAGATCACCTGGATCAGCTCGATGACCATCAGGGCCGCGATCAGCAAACCGAAAGGCGCGTAGCGGGTCAGGCCGCCGCGCAGCCTTTCGATATTGATGTCCAGCATCATGACCACGAACAGGAACAACACCATGACAGCCCCGACGTAGACCAGCACGAGCACGATCGCGAGAAACTCGGCCTCCGCCATCAGCCACAGCACCGCGCTCTGGAAAAAGGACAGCACCAGGAACATGACCGCATGCACCGGGTTCCTCGAAAAAATCACGCCGAGCGCAGCGCCGAACAATACGGCGGCAAAAAAGTAAAACAGGAAAGTCTGAAACAAGATCTAATCAGCTCCTATTTGTATTTCGCGTCTGCCGCTTTGTCGGCCGAGATCATGGCATCGAACTTGTCGCCGATAGCCAGCAACTTGTCCTTGGTCATGATGTTCTCGCCGGGCTTTTCCATGTGATATTCATGGATTCTGGTTTCGACGATTGCATCCACCGGACAGGCTTCTTCGCAATAGCCGCAATAGATACATTTGAACAGATCGATGTCGTATCTCGTCGTGCGGCGCGTGCCGTCCTCGCCGACGTCGGACTCGATCGTAATCGCGAGCGCCGGACAAACTGCCTCGCAGAGCTTGCAGGCGATGCAGCGCTCTTCGCCGTTTGGATACCGCCTCAATGCGTGCAGCCCCCGAAACCGGACAGACTGCGGAGTTTTCTCTTCGGGGTACAAAACGGTGATCGCCGGCCGGAAGAAATTCCGAAAAGTAACCGAAAGACCCTGCCACAGTTCTGCAAGAACATAGGTCTTTAGGAAGCTTCGAATTCCGTTCACTCGCCTAGCCTGCCATGCCTGACCAGGGTCCCCACCGGATCCATGACATGACGCCTTCGACGGCAATCCAGATGATCGTTATCGGGATAAATACCTTCCAGCCGAGCCGCATGATCTGGTCATAGCGATACCGCGGAAACGTGGCGCGCAACCAGAAGAACACGAAAATGAAGAATGAGATCTTGGCCGCCAGCCAGAAAAAGCTCGCTTGCCGCAGGAAATGCCCTTCGCCGAGAAAAGTCCATCCTTCGAAAAACGACGCCCAACCGCCGAAGAAGAATATCGAGGTGAGAGCGGAGATCAGGATGATGTTGGCGTACTCGGCGAGGAAGAACACGGCGAATGCGACGCCGGAGTACTCCACATGGAATCCCGCGACGATTTCCGACTCGCCTTCGGCGACATCGAACGGTGCCCGGTTGGTTTCCGCGACGCCGGAAACGAAATAGACGACGAACAACGGCAGCAGTGGGAAAAGGAACCAGTGACTGAATCCACCGGCCTGTGCCCGGATGATGTCGCCGAGATTGAGGCTGCCCCCGGCCATCAGTACGCCCACCAGCGCGAATCCCATCGCGATCTCGTACGCAACGATTTGCGCCGCCGAACGCATGGCGCCCAAGAATGCGTACTTGGAGTTCGAGGACCAGCCCGCAAGGATTACGCCGTAGACCCCGACCGAGGTCAGCGCGAGTACGTACAAGAGTCCCGCATTGATGTCGGCGATGACGAAGTCGTCAGTGAGTGGAATGACCGCCCAGGTGGCGAGCGCCGGCGTAATGGACAACAGCGGCGCAATCACGAACAGGAAGCGATTCGATTTGCCGGGAACGATTACCTCCTTGATGAGGAGCTTCAAAACGTCGGCAAACGGCTGACCGAGCCCGACGGGCCCTACCCGGTTCGGCCCGAGCCGGCCCTGCATATAACCGATCACCTTGCGTTCGAAGTAAGTCGTGAACGCGACTGCGAGAATGAGGGTAATTGTTACCGCGAGTATTTGTGTCGTGACGACGATCAGGTGCTGAAAATCGGGTGGGATCGTCGCCCACATCGAGTTCAGATACTCGATCACCCTGTTCACGCGTCATTACCCCGCGAACGCTGTGCCTCCGGCGTAAGTTGAAGCGCCGCGGCTCGCCTGACAACTGCATCGACCTGATACATCGGAATATCGATGTCGTTATCGGGAACGTCATCCCCATTCGGCTTCTCCAGCGGAACCTTGCGACTGTACGCGTTATCGGGTTCGACCTCGCCTAACGTTTTTTTCAGGTCGTCGCGCACGGCTGCCGCACTCAGATAATCGAAGTTTTCCGCATTCAACAGATTTCCGAGAACACGCAATACTTTCCAGCCCGGACGCGCTTCACCGACGGGACTCGCGCTACCGGAGAAACTCTGCCACCGGCCCTCGCAGTTGACGAACGTGCCGGCAGTTTCTGCGAAGGTCCCGACCGGCAGCTGCAGGCTTGCCACCTGGCCGAGCGACTCCGAGGAATATGGCGAAAACGCAATGACAAACCTCTGCTCCGCCAGTTTCCTCAGCGCTTCGTCGGTCGCCGTCAGGTCGCTGTCGGGTTCCAGGCCGAACAGAATAAGGGCGTCCAGATCGGCATCCGGTATCTCACCGGCGTGCAGGCCCCGAACGTCCCTTGGAGCGCCGCCGGCCGTCCGATGCGGCAGCACACCCGCGAGCTGCGCGCCGGCCGAGTTGGGACCTTCGGAAATGAGTCCGAGTC
>JBHIDG010000349.1:0-3494 GCA_046760025.1 Woeseia sp.
CCGAAAATTACGGACAGTCCGAAGCCTGCCCCATCACCATCCGTTGCGAGAGACACGGTGATGACAAACTCGGCACCGTCGGAAGGGCTGCTTCGAACGCGGACATCGGCATAGTGGATCAGGCAGGCAATCTGCTGCCGCCAGGAGAATCCGGTGACATCGTTACTCGTGGCGACCAGTTGTTCGACGAATACTTCAATGACCCCGAGGAGACCGCCGACGCGTTCAGGTTGCCGGATGGCTGGCTGGTCACCGGAGATGTCGGTTTCCTGGACGAAGACGGCTTCCTGACGCTGGTGGATCGGTCCAAGGATATGCTCATTTCGGGAGGAGAAAATGTATACCCGGCGGAGATCGAGAATACCCTTTACCAGCATGACGCGGTCGCCGAATGCGCAGTTTTCGGTGTCCCCGACGATCGCTGGGGAGAGGTGCCGGCTGCGCATGTAGTCCTGTCACGCGGCGTCGGCGTCTCCGAGGACGAGCTGATCGAATTCTGTGCGTCGAAGATTGCGCGGTACAAGCGTCCGCGAGTCGTCAAATTCGTGGACAATCTGCCGAAAACGCCCGTCGGCAAGATCCGGAAAAACGAGCTGCGCGAACCCTACTGGGTCGGGCACGAGAAAAAGGTCTGACGGACCGTTGTTGACAGGCGGGTTTCAGATCTGGAATTCGGGCAATCGCACGACGAGGCCGTCGAGTTCGTCACTTACCTCAATCTGACAGCTCAGGCGGCTGGTCTCCTGAAGATCCATTGCGCTTTCGAGCATATCCTGCTCGATATGCTCCGGAGAGCCAGTCGCCTCGACCCATGCCGGGTCCACATAGACATGACAGGTGGCACAACTGCACATGCCGCCGCATTCCGCCTCGATGCCCGGAACGTTGTTGTCAATCGCCCCCTCCATGACACTCAATCCCGACGGGACGTCGACTTCATGTGGTGTTCCGTCGAACTCGATATAGGTGATATTCGCCATCCGTCAGCGGTCCAGCGCAGCGCTCATGTTTTGTGCATGCCTTTCGGTGTGATCCGAATCAATTCGGCTACGCAGTCTTCGATTCTCCTGCCGTTCGTATCGATTGCTGCGTGCGCTTTGGAATAAAACTCGTCTCGCTCCGCCAGGATCCGGCGCAGGTCCGACATGGCGTCGGCCTGATTTTCCATCGGCCTGACATCGCCCTGTGCCATGAGGCGACGTATGTATTCTTCCGGTCGGGCATGCAACCAGACGACAAAGCACGTCGTCAAGAGCGTACTCAGCAATTTTGGAATCATGACGATGCTGCCGGGAGTCTCGAGAATACACTCGTCGTAATGTTTCAGGGTTTGCATCAGGGCCTGCTCTTCCAGGCGCCTGTACCCGGCCTGGCCGGACAGCGAAAAAATCTCCGATGCGCTCATACCTGCGAGCGTTTCGATTTCGGCACCGAGTTGCACGAACGGCAAATTGAAGTGTCTTGCCAGTAGCCTGCCCTGACTGGTCTTGCCGGCACCGCGGAGGCCGACCAGCGCGATTCGCCGACGGGACTCGACCGGAACGGAAAAATGCTCGGTCAACATTTGCAGGAATGCCTTGTGGTTTTCGGGGCGCAGTTCGCGCAGCAGATCGGCGATCAATACCTCCTCGGCGGTACGCCGGCTGCGCGTCTGGAGGAGATCACCCGGTTCGGTGCGCAGTGCCGCCGCGACGCGGGCCAGCAGCACGACCGATATGTTCCCCTGGCCCTGCTCGAGTTGTGCGAGGTAGCGTTCAGATACGCCCGATTCCCCGGCCAGGACCTTGCGCGTCATGCCGCGATGGGCTCGAAGCGTCCGAACCCGCTCACCCAGCATGCTCAGCAGACGTTCGGACTCTAAATCGCTAGTTTCAGGTCGGGCGGACATTTCGATTCTCGATCGTGGATTTGCCGGGTGGAGCCTTGCCCGGCGAGACCGCGAGGTATATTATCATGCATGTTTAGCGTCGATGATAGCATCAAGTTGCAATATAATGCATTCTATTTCCGAGACGGCCGAGATGCCGGCGCCGGGACTCGATTTTCGCACCGCGCCACGACACTACCGGCACTGGTCCATATCGGTTGACGGGCCGGTCGCGGGGCTGGTCATGGCGGTCGACGAGGGCAGCCCTGCTGCTTCCGGCTACGAACTAAAGCTCAATTCCTACGATATCGGCGTCGATATCGAACTCTACGATGCGGTGCAGCGGCTGCGCTTCGAGCACCCGGAGGTAAGGGCCGTGATCTTGAGTTCCGGAATCCAGGGCATGTTTTGCGCGGGCGCCAATATCCGCATGCTGGGCCGCTCGAGCCATTCTCACAAGGTGAATTTCTGCAAGTTCACCAATGAGACGCGCAACTCCATCGAAGACGCAAGCCGGCATTCGGGGCAGACCTATATTGCCGCCCTGAACGGTACGGCCGCCGGCGGCGGATATGAACTGGCCCTGGCTACGGAATACCTGATGCTCATCGACGATGGCAACGCCGCCGTATCCCTGCCGGAGGTGCCGTTGCTGGCGGTGCTGCCGGGGACGGGTGGGCTGACCCGGGTGGTCGACAAGCGCAAGGTCCGTCGCGACCTCGCCGACGTTTTTTGTACCGTCGAGGAAGGCATCAAAGGCAAGCGGGCCGTAGACTGGCGCCTGGTCGACGAAATCGTGCCGCGCTCGAAGTTCGACCAACGCGTGCGCGAAAAAGCGCTCGAGTTGGCGGCAACATCGGATCGCCCCGAGGAGGAGACCGGTATCGAACTCACCCGCCTCGAGCGCAGCGAAGAGCAGGACCGGATCCGGTATCCGCACGTCACGGTGACGCTCGATCGGACCGGCCGCAGCGCAACACTGGTGATCGAGGGGCCCGACGATGACGCGCCCGCCGATGCCGCCGGGATCAAGGGACAGGGCGTCGGTTTCTGGCCACTGGCCGTCATCAGGGCGATCGACGACGCATTGTTGCATCTGAGGTTCAACGAGCCGACGCTGGGCACGCTGATCGTCAAGACCGCCGGAGATGCGGACCGGGTCGCAGCCTTCGACGCCTTGCTGCACGAGCATCGGGACGACTGGCTGGTCCGAGAAATCCTGTTGTATATGCAGCGGACCTACAAGAGGCTGGACGTAACATCGAGAACGACGTTTGCGTTCATCGAGCCCGGCAGCTGCTTCGCCGGCATGCTGGCGGACCTGCTGTTCGCCGTCGACAGGAGTTACATGCTCGACGGCCGGCTGGATGAGGCACCGGCGCCGACCATCCGCCTGACGGACATCAATTTCGGCGCGTTGCGCATGGCGAACGGCCTGACCAGGCTCGAGACGCGGTTCCTGGACGATGGAGACAGCGTCAGTAATGCACGCGAGCTGAGGGGGCAGGACCTCGATGCGCCGGCGGCACTGGCAGCCGGTCTCGTGACCTTCGCCCCCGACGACATCGACTGGGACGACGAGATCCGCCTGCTGCTCGAGGAGCGGGCCAGCTTTTCGCCCGACGCG
>JBHIDG010000350.1:0-3493 GCA_046760025.1 Woeseia sp.
AGCACTATGAACCCGTCGGCGCCTCTCGACGACAGGATCTGTCTGAAGGAATCTACGTCGTTGTGATTGGGCGCGCATAACAGCAGGTCCTGACAACGCTCGCCGAGCGCTTCGGAAACCCCGGCCAGGAGATCGAAAATAAACGGGTCGGAGATGTGGTTTTGCTTGTGAGAGCGAAAATCCAGTGAGACAGCAATCGTATTCGTCCGCTTGTGACGTAATTTTTGCGCATTCCGGTTAACGGCGTAACCGTGCTCACGTGCGACCGAGAGGACGTGCTCCTTGGTAACCTGCTTGACGAGTGGGCTGCCGCTCAGGGCGCGGGACACCGTCGGCTTCGACACCCTGGCCAGCTTCGCAATGTCGTCCATCGTGACGGGTTGTTTGGTAGTCATTGCCGTTACTCTGCCTGCTGCCCGAATTCGCGGATAAGTTCTTCTTATAGCAGGAAATTATATGTTTTTGTGAAATCCATTTCAAAATTATTGAAATGCATTTCATCCGGGTGTACGGTTAGCCTAAATACGGCGGTATCTAGGGGGAGATAATCACCTGGCATTTTCCGATGCTCGCGGACGCAGCCGCGTCATTCGCGAAGCAATTTAGCTGCAAAGACCCTGCTGCCCATATCCGGCTTCAGGGCGATACT
This sequence comes from Woeseia sp., assembly GCA_046760025.1. Taxonomy (GTDB): domain Bacteria; phylum Pseudomonadota; class Gammaproteobacteria; order Steroidobacterales; family Woeseiaceae; genus JACZWL01. The sequence continues at coordinate 650 of JBHIDG010000350.1, forward strand.
CAATCAGAGGATGGTGCAATTATGAACACGTTCAGAGACCAACACGATCAGCCTTCCCTGTTCGGCTTGCTCGCTGCACTGATAGCATTGCTCGGGCTAGCTGTGGTCGCCAATGCGCAGGACGCGGACGACGATGAGGTGATCGAAGAAATTATCACGATCGGTACACCGGGCGGCGGGGGCGTCGAGCGGCAGCAGGCGAGCTTTGCATTAACGACGATGGATCCCGAAGATATCGCCAAGTTTTCGCCGAAGAGCACTGCCGACTTGCTTAAGTCCGTCCCGGGTATCTGGGCAGAAAGCTCCGGCGGCAAATCAGGCGCCAACATCGACGTGCGTGGGCTGCCCGGCGGCGAAAACGCACCTTTCGTCACGCTGGCCATCAATGGGTCGCCGATATACGGGACCGAGTCGCTGTCATTCTTCGAGCAATCGACAATATTCCGCGTCGACGAGACGATTTCCAGTGTTGAGGCGCTTCGGGGTGGCCCGAACGCCGTGTTCGGCAAGGGCGAGCCCGGCGCTACCATTAACTTCAACCTCAAGGAAGGCGGCGAAGTGACCGAAGGCCGGGTCAAGTACACGACTTCTGATTATGGCCTGCAGCGTCTCGACGGCGTCCTGAGCGGTGAGATATCGGAGAATCTGTACTACATGATTGGCGGCTATTTTTCGGCGTCCGAGGGTATCCGCGACCCACAGTTCGAGGCGGAGCAGGGTAACCAGTTCACGATCAACGTTAACCGCGTCTTCGATACTGGCGAGGTCAACCTGTTTGCGAGGGTGACCGATGATTTCGGTCAATGGTCGTTGAATTTTCCACTCAATGCCGGAAACGACTTGGGCGAATTCGCACAGCTCGGCAACGCGACGCGATTCCGCGAGCTGCAGGTCAATAGCAACGGCGACACGGAGATTTTCGACTTCGCCAAGGGCCGCGGCTGGGACGGAATCGTCGCGGGGGGCAGCGCGGAATTCGAGTTCGGCGACGGCTGGACCGTTCGCGATCAGTTCACGTTCACGTCCGGCGACAACAATACGTTCGGTTTCGTCCCCGGCGGAACTGCGATTACGGCAGCCGATCTGAGCGCAGTCATCGGCGGACCCGTGACGACCGAGAGCGGAGCTACGGTTGCTCCGACCGACTTTGTTGGGACCTACGGTCACTGGGTGGTTTTCAAGGACCTCGAGGCCAAAATTAACGACATCAGCATCAACAAGCAATTTGGGGACCACGATTTGACGTTCGGCTTCTACCAGTCCACCTGGTCGTCTGACGATTGGTGGACGCTCGGCAATCCGATTCCCGTGCACGTCGTCCAGAACGGGGAAGTTCTCGATTCAGCCATTACCGTGGCAGACATAGTGGCCGCCGGCGGCGGCGGTAGCTTCTTTTTCGGCATTCAGTCGGCGGGCGATGCGCGTGCTGACGCCTTCTACATTGCCGATTCCTGGTACGTCAACGACCAGTGGCGCGTAGACCTTGGCGCGCGCATCGAGGATTTCGAACTGGATTACGTGCTCGACACCAGCGCCGGCGGCACGTCGTTTCCCGACGGATCCACCGATCTTTCGACCAGCCTCTCCGACGACGAAACGGCCTTCGTTGTCGCCGTCAACTACGACGTTAATGACGATCTCGGTGTTTATGCGAGTTATTCGGACGGTATTCGGTTCCCGCATTTCGACGATGTTCGCGAGGGAAGAGAAAGCGTCAATGCCATAGAGCAGCTCGAGGGCGGAGTCAAATACAGCGGCGAACGGTTCGAGGTCTATTCAACGATTTTCTTCAATACGGCCGACCTGTTCAGTGCGGACGTGGGCGCAGTGATCGCTGCCGCAGCATTCGAAACGGAATCGATCGGCATTGAGGCCGACGGCGCGCTCTTCTTCGATCCTTTCACCGTGGATTTCCTCGTCACGTTCCAGGACACCGAGATCACGAAATCGACCACTGTATCCGATGTGGGCAACCAGGTGCGCCGGCAGCCGGAGTTCCAGGTCCGTATTGCGCCTTCGTACGATTTTCGCGTGGGTGACTTCGACGGCTCGGTCTATGCGGCTCTGACCTATATCGATGATCGTTTCGGCGACAACGGGAATACAGTTACGCTACCCAGCTACGAAAAATTCGATCTTGGCGTGCTGCTCTATCATGACTCCGGCTTGTTCTTCCAGCTGCACGGGGACAATCTCAACGATTCTGACGGCATTACGGAGGGCGACCCGCGAGATCCGGCCGCGCCGAATGGGCGACCGATCTTTGGCACGTCGGTCCGATTCAGCGTCGGTTACGACTTCGGCGACTGATCGACAGGGCCGCTGAGAGCCGGTCTCGGCGGCCCAGCTTTTTGGCCGTGTATCCGGCTATAGTCCCCGTTCGGCTCCATCAGGATTGACGATGCGCCATTGGCCAATCAGGGTCTCCCTGTTTATCAACTACTTCGTATTTGCGATCCTGCTGAACAGCGTCGGCACCGTAATCCTGCAGGTGCAGAACTCGTATCGGGTCAGCGAATCGGCCGCGAGCGTCCTGGAGGCCTTCAAGGACTTGCCGATCGCCATTACGTCGTTCCTCGTGGCGTCATTCATCGCCCGGATCGGCTACAAGCGCAGCATGCTGATCGCGCTGGCGTTCATCGGCGTCGTCTGCCTGGCCATGCCGCAGGTACCGGCTTTCTGGATGTCCAAGCTGGTCTTTGCAGCGACCGGGGTCGGTTTCGCGTTGACGAAAGTGTCGGTATTTGCCGCGCTGGGGCTGGTCACCGGCAGCCGCAAAGAGCACGTGAGCTGGATGAATTTCCTGGAGTCGTTTTTCCTGGTGGGCGTGCTGTCCGGCTATTT
>JBHIDG010000351.1:0-3492 GCA_046760025.1 Woeseia sp.
CTGAGTACCGGCAGGGTTTTATATCTGCCGAAAGCACGGCACCTCTCCGGAGGTGCCGTGTTGTTTTGGCGCGAATGATTTATCCATTTTGCAGATGATCCCCTGAATGGGCCCCAAGCCAGTCAAAATCGGTATCGTCGGTCTCGGGCGCTGGGCCAGCGTGCTGACACGGGCCGCCAGGAAGTCCGGTAAATTCGAAATCGCCAGCGGCTACAGCCGTTCCGAGGAAAAACGGCAGGCGTATCGACAGCAGTTCGGCATTCCCTCGGCAGGCGACATGGCAGAGTTGCTGGCCAGTCCTGAAATCGAGGGGGTGATTCTCACGGTGCCCAACGAACAACACCTGCCGGTTGCCGAACAGGTCGCAAAGGCCGGGAAGCACATCTACACCGAGAAACCCATCGCGGATACGCTCGAAAACGGCCTGCGCATCGAGGCTTTGCAGAGCCGCTACGGCGTCCAGGTCATGGTCGGCCACAGCGCACGGCTGCTCAAGGGAACGCGCATGATCAAGGATGCGATCGATGCCGGTGAGCTGGGCCGCGTGGCGTTGATCGAAGCAAATTTCTCGAACGAGAGAGCGCTCGAGCTCACGCCGGAGACCTGGCGCTGGTACCGGGACAAGGCGCCGGGCGGCCCGCTTTCACAGCTGTCAACGCATCAGTTCGACTCGCTGCATTTCCTGGGTGGTGAGATCGAGGGGGTGTCTTCGATGGCTTCGAAACTGTCGCCGGTCGGTGCCGAGGTTGACGATCAGTCGCTGACCCTGATGAGATTCACCAGTGATACGGTCGCCTACATCGGTTCGAGCTGGACGTCACCGGGTATCTACTCTATCCGCGTGTTCGGCCAGAAAGGCTTGATGCACTATGAGCTGGACTTCGGCAGCTGGGACACGCCCGAACAACTGCACGAGACCTCCTTGCTGTATATTCAGCGTGGCAAAGACGGCTTCAGCAAGCGTGAAGTACTTCAAATCCCGCCCGGCGACATGTTCCTGGATGAACTCGAAATGTTCGCGGAGGTCTGCGCCATTGGTGAGCCGTGCGAGCTCGGCGCCAACAGCGGCAACGTTGCTCTGGCAGTGGTGTATGCGGCGCTCCGCTCTATCGAAAACAACGGTGCTTACGTAAAACTGAACGACATTTTCGATGAGGCTCGTGCCAATATTGCGGCACAATAGCGACACGCTAGCCAGACAAGCCAGATGACGATTTTATCCAGCCGCTATTTTGTCGAACTCACCCAGCCGGAGATTGCGGCGCAATTGGAGGAAAACCCGTTGGTGATCCTGCCGGCGGGCAGCGTCGAGCAACACGGCCCGCACTTACCCACCGGCACCGACATTTTTGCGGCAAACGTGATAAGCCATTCGGTGGCGGAACGCATGAACGGCCTGGTACTGCCAGGTGGGCCTCTCGGCGTCACCCCCATGCACATGCCGTTCGAGGGGACCATCACGCTGACGCCAGACACTTACATGCGAGTGATAACAGAGACCTGTGTTTCGACGGCCCGGCACGGTGCGCAGTATCTGCTCATCCTCAACTGGCACGAGGGCAACAGCGCGTCACTGTCGATTGCCGCCGAGGCATTGCACCGTGAGCACGGCATGACGGTGCTGACGGTGCAGGCCTGCTATGTAGCCGCGGACCTTTATGGGGACGAATGTGGTGGACTGACCCATGGCGGTGAGATCGAGGCGCTTGCCGTGTTGGCCTACGGTCCGGACCTGGTGCATCTCGATCGCATCGATTACTCGTCGGATCATCGGCATGGTTTGCAAATGGACAAACTGCGGCGCACCCGGAGTTTTCAACCTGTATTGACCGACATCCGCTCGATTGCGCCGACCGGGTGGTATGGCAGCCCGGAACACGCGACCGCCGAAAAGGGCCTGCGGATGCTTGACGATATTGCGGATGCTATCGCCAAGGAGGCAACCCGAACATTCAAACACCTCGATGAGGTCCAACAAGGCGTCGCGGAGGTGAAACGGATTCAGGGCGTGAGCTGATCAGCAAAGGGTGCGGAAACGGAACAGTACGCCAGCCGCTATCGATATTCGGAGCGTTGTGATGGTGCGAATAGTTCGGCCGGGGGATACCAGAGACCTCGATCTTCCCGGCAGACGATCGAAGGAGATCGTTTCTGCCGAGACCGGATCCGAAGCCGTGACATTGCGGTTGGTCGAGATACCCGTGCCGCATCCGGGTGCAACGCCTCGCGAACCACACCGCCACGGCGGTTTCGAAGAATGTATGTATGTTCTTTCGGGTCAGGGCACGACACATACCGAGAGCGGTGAATATCCGGTTGAGGCAGGTGACACCATTCTCGTTGCCGCCGGCGAATCGCATGTCACCCGAAATACGGGCAGCACGCCCCTGCGGATGTTGTGTTTTTTTCCGACTGCGGATTGCAACGAGCAAGAGTAAGCCGTGCTTTGCATTCCTGAGGGGATGAAATAGTGTCCAGCGACGTTATTTGCCTTCGACCCGAACATGATTTCCTCAAGGTCGGTGTCACGCCAAGTCAGTCTTTGTCGATTCGTTACCTGTCGCCAGACGACAGCGACCTTGCCGTCCACATGACGGAAGCGCGTGTGTTGGTGATTCCTGCCGTTGGTCCAAAGCTTCCCGCCGAACTGTTTGCTGACAGTACAGTCGAGCTGGTGCAGGTCACGGGCGCCGGCGTCGATCGGATCGACGCAGATGCGATGAAGGCGCTGGGTATTTGTGTCGCCAACGTCCCCGGCGGGTCGGGCGCTGCGGTCGCCGAATATGCGGTATCGAGCGCGCTTGTCCTGTTGCGACAGACTTGCTGGGCCGATGCTGAACTGCGGAAAGGAAACTATGTCGAGACTCGCAAAAGCATGGTGGCCGCAAACCCGGCAGGGCTGGAAGGCCTGACAGTGGGTGTGGTCGGTTTTGGCATCATCGGCATGGCTGTGGCAAAAGCGTTTCATTGCATGGGCAGCCGGATCGTTTACCACGATCCCGTGGTCCGCGATCCTGACCTCGCCACTCGGCTGGGTGCCCGCGCATTGCCGCTGAAAGAACTCCTCGGCTGCTCGGAAATCGTCACTTTGCATGTGCCCTTACTGCCATCGACCCGATCGATGATCGGAGAGCGTGAGCTCGAGCGGATGCAGGCGGGGGCGGTTCTGATCAATGCCGCCCGCGGCGGCATCGTCGATGAGGCGGCGTTGGCTGCGCAGCTGCTTTCCGGTCGTCTCGGGGGCGCCGCGGTGGACGTCTATTCGACCGAGCCCCCGTTAGCCGATAATCCGTTGTTTTCAATCGGCAATGAGGCCGGCGGGCGCCTGTTGCTGACGCCGCATATCGCGGGGGTCACCAGGCAATCATGGGAATTTCTGTTCCGCTCGGCATGGCAGAACGTGGAGCGGGTATTGATTCAGGACGAGCCACCCGCCAACCGGGTGTTCTAGCCTGCATTTCGCGGGCGGGAGACGGATACAGGAAATGAAAG
>JBHIDG010000352.1:0-3490 GCA_046760025.1 Woeseia sp.
TATTTGAAAGAAACCGATGAGCACTATGAGTTGACGGAAGCCCTCCCGGCATTAGCGATTCCTGCCACGCTTCAGGATTCCTTGATGGCTCGGTTGGATCGCCTTGTCACCGCCAAAGCCGTGAACCATGACGATCGTCTCGGCGTCGGCAGGGCCGCCTTCCAGATAAGGCCAGGTAATGCCATCGACGCCAACGTGCTTTTGTGACATGCGGGCCCAGCAGCGCGCCGCACCGATAATCGATCTGACGAGGCTGGCCGGGAAAAGAAAATAGAGGACGGCGAATGTGAGGCCTCCCGTCACCAGTAACCAGTAAACCCAGCTCATTGATGTGACACCAGCCAGTTTGCGACGTCGGTCATGACGTTTTCCTGCTCGGGCTCGTTGTATATCTCGTGATAAAGACCATCGTAGATGATCAGTTTCCGGTCGCGCGAGCCTATCTTTGCGTACAACGTCTTCGAGCCTTCGGGATCGGTCAGACCATCTGCCGACCCGTGAAGAATCAGCATGGGCAATTCTATGACGGCGACCTTGTCATCGAGTGCTGCCATCGATTCGAAAAGCTGCTCGACGAGTCGTGCTGTGACTTTCCCGGTAAAGACGAGCGGGTCCAGTCGATACCGCTCGACGACCTCGGGATCCCTGCTGATTTCCGACGCATCGAGCTGCATCACGCGCAGCTTCGGCAAGATTCTGGACAACACCCGCATGATCAAGCCCTGTATCTGTGACGGTTCGACAGCAGGTTTCAGTGCCGCACCCGAGAGAACGCAGCCGGCGAACTCGGACTGATGTTCTAGAAGAACGCATGTTGCGATCAACCCACCCATGCTGTGTCCGACCAGGAACACGGGTATGTCGGGACAATGTTCGCGAACTTTGTCGCGCAGCAACAGCACGCCGTCGGTGAATTCCGAAAACCGCCCGATATGACAGCGATCGCCATCCGATTTTCCGTGGCCCGGATGATCCAGGCCGAACACCGCGTAATCCCGGTCCGTAAAGAAGCCCGCAAAGTGAACATAGCGCCCGCAATGTTCGGCGAGCCCGTGGGCGATAAGCAGGACGGCTTGCGCTTCGCCATCCGGCAACCAGTGTCGATAATAAAGACGGGCACCGCCAGATGCTGTCAGTACGCCTTCGCCGTGCTTCATTATGGCGTCACTGTCTTCGGCGCCCGGCCGTCCCCGACCGATGCAAGTTCATTGGATGCCTGAATCGAATCCTGCAGCGAGTCCCGAAGACATTCCATGAAAAATCCGATGTCCGGCATGATCTCCCGCGTCGACGTGACGCTGAATGAAATTTGGCCGTTGTAACTCGGCGTCGCGATAAACAGGCCCATGCCGTTCGCCAGTGGCGCCATGCCGAAACTTTGAAGCATTTTCGCGCCTGCCAAATAAAGACTCGTTTGCGGTCCGGGCACGTTGGAAATGAAAAGGTTGCACAGTCTCGGCGCCATGCCGACCCGCAGTACCAACCGGCCAGCGATGAGCTGCGTAGCGGCGGGCACATGCTGCGTCAGGTCCGTCATCAATCGGGCCGACAGGCCCGACTTTGCTTCCTTGGAGCGCCTTGTCGCCTTCGATATCTCGCACAGCCGTACCACCGGGTCCTCGATGTCCGTGAAAATACGGGAAGTCATTGCCGTTATCCGGTTGCCGCACCGGCCGGAATCGGCCGACACGCTCTTATTCGGCCGGGCATTGATCGGCACCCAGGCGACCAGAGACCTGTCCGGCAGCTGCCCGTGGTGCTGCAGGTATCGACGCAGGCCGCCGCCACAGACGGCGAGCACGACATCGTTGATCGTGGAGTCTTCGACGGCCTGCTTGATTATCTTGAGATCGTGGAGATCGAAAACCGAGGCATCGAACATCTTGTGTGCCGACACCGGGACGTTGAACGGTGTATCGGGAACGCCGGCGCTATCGTCGTCCGGCCGAAGCACGTTCTGAAACGCCTGATACAGCATCGGGGCGCTTCGCATGACCGTGTCTATCATCCGCACCGGCGAAGTCACATTGTTGATTAACGCCCGGCCGAGCATCTCCGGCAGTTTGGGTCTGCGCGAAGACTCGAAACGCTCAACCGTTGCTTCGAGCGCCGGCGTACCCGTGGCGTCGACATCATGCAACGCACCGAAGAACTTGGTCGCGGAAGCACCGTCCACGGCGGCGTGGTGGATCTTTGTCGCAATCGCATAACTCCCGGCCGGCAGTCCTTCGACGTTATCGAGACCCTCCACTACGTACATCTCCCATGGCGGTCGCTGCATCGCCAGTGGTCGGGAATGATACCGAGCCATATGTATACAAAACTGCCGCCAGTCAGCGGGTTCGGGCAGGCGGCCGTGACGAATATGAAACTCGATATCGAAAAACTCGTCGGCTATCCAGTACGGATAGTCGAGCTCAAAGGGGACGTGAACGAGCCGACGCCTGAAAATTGGCGACGCATCGAGGCGGCTCTCGACACTGTGAATGATGTCTTTGAATCTAACCTTTCCGTTAGAAGCAGTGGATGGATCGTAAATGTAGACGGCGGTGACGTGCGTCAGGTTGTCTTCCGACTCCATGTAGAGAAACTGTGCGTCCTGTGCGCTGAGTTGTTGCATGTGTGTATTGTCCTTGATCGCGTGTTATTGATTGCTTGCCTGCGCAATCGGCGATTCCTGATTGTGCGCCTGCCCTAATTTTTGTCCCCGCGCTGCCACGGCCAGCGCCCCGATTCGGTGCAACCTTGCCAGCAGGTCCCGCAGCTCGAGCGCGATCGAGTTACGACCGGCCGCGAGCGCAGCGCCGCCGACCGCCGTAAGATTTTGATTCTTTATCAGTTTATAGGCATTACGGAACAACAGCTCGCTGATCGATGCCTCGCTCGAGATGCGGCGCTGCAGAAACAGTTGACGAGCGTATCGGGTCGCACGGGCCACACATACTCGCTCGTCGAATACCTCGTTGGCCGGACACCTTCCCAGCAGGTCTGCGACGACGGAGTATGCCTCGATGAAATGCAATAGCGTTGCATGCGCCACAAGTGGCTGCATTGCGGCCAGCATCTGCTTGACCGCCGCGCCACCGGCCGCCAAGACCGGCTCCCAATCGTCGTGTACATCGCAGAGCTCGAACTTCAGCTCTTCTCGGAACTCCAACAATGGAGAATAAAAGAACTCGAATTTGAACAGGTCGCGCACCCGCTCGGCTTCGGCCCAGAATACATCGGTTGCCGACTCGGCGGATGCCTCCCCGGCTTTCGCAAGCGCCAGTTCGCTAATCGCCTTGTTGATGAAGTAGTGGATGACGGTATTTCGGTAGTAGCTGGCCTGTAGCTGTTGTTCCGGCGCGATTCCATAGACCTTTAGCGGCCCTTCCGCATAGCGGGTAATGGGCCCGATCTTGATCATGATATCGACGATCGTTCGGAGATGATCGGTGTTCTCGATGTCAAAATCGCTCGTCAACTGAATGTTTCTCCGCTCGGCCCA
>JBHIDG010000353.1:0-3483 GCA_046760025.1 Woeseia sp.
ACTAATTAAGCTAGCGGTTCATTCGATTTTCGACAAGATCGTCGACCACGGTGGGATCGGCAAGCGTCGATGTATCGCCGAGATTGCTGTAATCATTCTCTGCGACCTTTCTCAGGATTCGCCGCATGATCTTGCCGGAGCGGGTCTTCGGCAGTCCAGGCGCCCACTGAATCAGATCCGGCGTAGCAATCGGGCCGATCTCCTTGCGCACCCACTGCCTGAGCTCGCCGAGCAATTCGTCGCCTGCCGTCACGCCTTCCATGAGCGTGACGTACGCATAGATGCCCTGGCCCTTGATGTCGTGCGGGTAGCCAACGACAGCGGCCTCCGCGACATCCTTGTGTGCAACCAACGCACTCTCGACCTCGGCGGTGCCCATGCGGTGGCCCGATACGTTGAGCACGTCGTCGACGCGGCCCGTAATCCAGTAGTAACCGTCCTCGTCTCGCCGGACGCCGTCGCCCGTTAGATACGTGCCCTCGAAGGTCGAAAAATAGGTATCGACAAAGCGTTGGTGGTCCCCGTAGACCGTGCGCATTTGTGCGGGCCAGCTATCGAGAATGACAAGATTACCTCGCGCCTCGCCGGCGAGAATCTTGCCATCGCCATCGACGATAGCCGGCTCGATCCCGAACAACGGCTTGGTCGCAGACCCGGGCTTCAACGGTGTGGCGCCAGGCAGCGGACTGATCAGAATCCCACCAGTCTCAGTCTGCCACCAGGTATCGACGATCGGGCATCGATCATCGCCGACAACATGGTAATACCACTCCCAGGCTTCCGGATTGATCGGCTCGCCGACGGTGCCCAGCAGTCGCAGGCTTTCCCGAGAGGTTCGCCGGACCGGCTCGTCGCCCTCCCGCATCAGCGCCCTGATCGCGGTCGGCGCCGTATAGCAGATATTGACCTGGTGCTTGTCACAGACCTCCCAGAATCGGGAAGCGGCCGGGTAGTTCGGCACGCCCTCGAACATCAGAGTAATGGCGCCGTTAGCGAGCGGTCCGTAGACGATATAGCTGTGCCCGGTGACCCAGCCGACGTCCGCAGTGCACCAGTAAATGTCACCCGGGTGATAATCGAAAACGTATTGATGCGTCAGCGCGGCATAGACCAGATAACCGCCGCTCGTATGCAGCACTCCCTTCGGCTTGCCGGTCGAGCCCGATGTGTACAGGATGAACAGCGGGTCCTCGGCGCCCATTTCCTCACACGGGCAATCCTCTTCGACCTGCTCTTCCAGCTCGTGCAGCCAGGCATCGCGTCCGCCTACCCAGCCGATATCGCCACCTGTGTTCCTGACGATCAGAACCTTTTCCAGCGTCGTGACATCGACATTCTTCGCCGCCTCATCGACATTCGCTTTGAGCGGGATCATCTTGCCTCCGCGAACACCCTCGTCCGCCGTGACAACGATGTTCGATTCGCAATCGTGAATCCGCCCGGCCAACGAGTCCGGAGAGAACCCGCCGAATACCACCGAATGGATAGCGCCAATGCGCGCGCACGCCAGCATCGCAATCGCGGTCTCCGGAATCATCGGCATGTAAATCGTAATTCGGTCGCCGCGTTTAGCGCCGAGTATCTTCAGGGAATTTGCGAACCGGCAGACGCGACCGTGCAACTCGCGATAAGTGATCTTGAGATCGCGTTCCGGGTCGTCCCCTTCCCAGATGATCGCAACATCATCCCCTTTGCTGTTCAGATGACGGTCGACACAGTTATAGCAGACGTTCAGCGAGCCATCGTGAAACCAGCGGATGTGAAGATCGTCCTTGGCAAACGAGACGTCTTTGACTTTGGTGAACGGCTTTATCCAGTCAATCCGTTGCGCCTGCTCCGCCCAGAAGCCCTCGATATCGGATATGGACTTCTCGTACATCGCCTCGTAACCGGCTGCATCGATCAGGGCCCGGCCTGCTATTGCCGGATCAACTGCATAGGTCTTGGTCATCGTGTCACCTTGTTTTTCTGTTCTGCGATATCCAGGATGCGTTTGGCCTGTACCCAGTGCGGCCGATCAATCATCTCGCCGTCCATGCCCAGCGTCCCTGCCTCCGGGTTCTCAGCAAAAAGCTCGACGATTCGTTTTGCGCGATCGATTTCCTTGTTGCTCGGCATGAATGCATCGTTAATCGGATCGACCTGATCCGGATGAATCGCCAACATGCCCGAAAATCCGTCGCGGCGCGCCCGTTCAGCATATCGTGTCAGGCCTTCAGTGTCTTTGTAATCCGTAAACACGGTGTCGATTGCCGGTATGACGGCCGCCGATGCCGCAATGAGGCAAAGCGACCTGGCCAGTTGGTACGGCGGCAACCAGTCGCCCTCTTCGTCCCGACTGTTGCTGGCGCCCAAGGCCGTGCTCAGGTCCTCCGCACCCCAGGTCAGGGCCGCCAGTCGCGGCGTCGCGCCGATATATTCGTGCAACCGAAAGAGCTCCGCCGGCCGTTCCGTCGCAATCGGCATTATCTGGGTCCGGCCTTGCGGCAGGCCGCTCTCCTGCTCGAACACGTCGAGCGATTTGGCCAGTTGAATCGCGTCCTTCACACCCCGTGGTTTCGGCAGGACGATGCCGGCCGGACCCGCAGGCATCACAGAACGCAGATCATTCAGCGCGTCCTCGGTGTCGAGTGGGTTGATTCGGACCCACACATTGCGGTCGCCGTGACTTGCAAGAAAGCCAGCCGCGGTGTCTCGTGCACCCGGCCGCCGGGACGGCAGAATAGAGTCCTCGAGATCGATGATGAGCGCATCGGCGTCCGTGTCCGCGGCTATTTCCAGCTTGCGCCGACTGTCTCCCGGCACAAAAAGGAAACTGCGCCTCACGCAGGAACCCTGAGCATCAACGCCGATCGCTTGCACTCGCCCACCAGCTCGTCGTTTTGATTGAAGGCGCGATGGGCAAATATGACGATTCCGTTATCGGGTCTCGATTTACTGTCCCGCAGTTCGAGAACTTCGGTTTCGACATGAATCGTATCGCCATGAAACAAGGGCCTGGGAAAGCGCACTTCGTCCCATCCCAGGTTGGCGACGGTGGTACCGATGGTTGTATCGCTGATTGAAATACCGACCATGAACGCCAGCGTCAGGCAACTGTTGACGATCGGCTTGCCAAACTCGCTACCCTTCATGTACTCGGCATCGATGTGCAACGGCGCCGAATTATGTGTCAGGGCACTGAACAATACGTTGTCGGCTTCGGTGATCGTCCGTCGGATCGTGTGCTGAAATTTCTGTCCGACCGAGAATTCCTCAAAATACAACCCTGCCATGCGTCATATCCACCTGTAACCGTAATCGCATGATAATGCGAGCCTGGGGGGAATAAAACTCGATGTCAGGCGGACGGCAACGAATCGATCAGCGCCTCCATTCGTCGTTGCATGACATTATCGGGAAGCTCGCCGATGGCCGCGCCAAGGTTGTCCAGCATGTGCTGCGGCTTGCTGGTGGCCGGCGTTACGGCCGTTATCGCCGGAT
>JBHIDG010000354.1:0-3470 GCA_046760025.1 Woeseia sp.
GTTCCGATCCATCGGACGTCGCGAGGGTCGAACACCTGACCTACGTCTGTACGGCAAACCGAGAGGACGCCGGACCCAACAATCTCTGGATGAGCCCGGCCGAGGCGCACAGGAAAATCGACGCGTTGTTCGAGGGTGCGATGCAGGGTCGCACGATGTATGTCATTCCATACTGCATGGGACCGATCGATTCACCGTACGCACGCCTGGGCGTAGAGATAAGCGACAGCCCCTACGTGGTCGTCAACATGAGAATCATGACACGCATGGGGACCGAGGCGCTGACGCGCATCGAGAACGGAGGCACTCTTGTCAAGGGGCTGCATTCGACCGGCGACCTGAACCCCGAGCGGCGTTTCATCATGCATTTTCCGGAGGAGCTCAGCATCAAGAGCATCGGATCCGGCTACGGCGGCAATGCCCTGCTCGGCAAGAAATGCCATGCGCTGAGGATTGCAAGCTGGCAGGCCCGCGAGGAAGGCTGGCTGGCCGAGCACATGCTGGTCGTCGGCGTCGAAAATCCCCAGGGAGAGACGCACTATCTCGCCTGCGCGTTTCCCTCGGCCTGCGGCAAAACCAACCTGGCCATGCTGATACCGCCGGCCTCGCAGCGCGGCTGGAAGATTTGGACGCTGGGCGACGACATCGCCTGGCTGCATCTCGACGAGGATGGACGGCTGCGTGCAATCAACCCCGAGGCCGGCTACTTCGGCGTCGTCCCCGGCACGAACGCAAAGACCAACAAGAACGCGTTCGAGATGATCAAGAGCGACACGATTTTCACCAATGTCGCTGTCACCGCCAATAACCAGCCCTGGTGGGAAGACAAGAAGGTCGGGTCGCCGGCCAGAGACTGGCAGGGCAAGGACTACGATTCAGGCAACGGCCCGGCGGCGCATCCCAACTCGCGATTTACGGTTTCGGCAAAGAAAAACCCGAGCTACTCGGAACTCGCGGAGGCGCCGATGGGGGTGCCGATTTCGGCGCTGGTGTTCGGGGGGCGACGCTCGGACCTCGCCCCGCTGGTCTACCAAGCCAAGAACTGGCGTCACGGCGTTCTGGTCGGCGCCAGCGTGGCTTCGGAGACAACCGCAGCCAGCGTCGGCGCAGTCGGGGTAGTACGGCGCGACCCGATGGCGATGAAGCCCTTTTGCGGCTACAACCTGGCCGACTATTGGGCACACTGGCTGTCGTTCGGCGGGAAATCTGATCACCTGCCCAAAATATTCCATGTCAACTGGTTCCGCCGGAACAAAATCGGCGAGTTTCTCTGGCCCGGCTTCGGCGAGAACCTGAGGGTGCTGCGCTGGATCATCGACCGTTGTGAAGGCCGAGTGGGCGCCACCGAGACGCCGATCGGTTTTCTGCCCAGGTTCAGCGATATCGATTTCAGCGGTCTCGACGTCGATTCCGACACACTGGAGTCGCTGCTCTCCATCAACGCCGGAGAATGGAAAGACGAGATGATCTCGGTCGGCGAATATCTCGCAGAATACGGCGACCGCCTCCCGGACGAGTTGAAGCAGGAACATCAAAACGTCATCGATGCTTTTTCGCGGGCATAGCGATGATACGGCATGCCTGATATTGCGACAGTCCTATGGTCGATACGTCGGGCGGTTCAGTCTTCGCAGATGTAGTGAATCGCAAGTGGCGTGCCGGGCTTGGCGACGCGGCCGAGTCCGATAATCCCTTCACCTACCAGTTCGGTACTGTCTCGGCGGACAAAGATTTCTTCGCCATTGACGCTGTGTAAAAACGTGCCATTGGTGCTCTGGTCGATCAGCATGAATTTGCCACGGCGTTTCTCGATGCGCGCGTGATTGCGCGAGATGAGATTGCCCTTGACGACCAGATCGTTCTCGTCCGCACGGCCCATATTGATGTTTTTTTTCTGGTCGTTGACCTCAACCGTAATGTCCCGAAAACTCACTACGAGGCGGGTCGCATTTTCTACTTTGCTCTCCCACTCGAGCGTGGGGACCATGCTTGTAGCCTCGTCCGGCTGCCACAGCAGCTCGAATAGCGCAACCTCGTCGATGCGACCGCGCACCGTCGCGACATCGATCTGCCGCGTCTGTGCCGCCCATTTGGGGCCCATCTGTTCGACGGTCACGCCGGACATGACAATCTGCTTCGCTTTGGCCTGAGAGGTCATGCGGTTGGCGGTGTGCACGGCCGCACCGAAAATGTCGTTTTGCTCCTGTACGACCGGACCGAAATGACATCCGATACGAATCGAAACCGGTATGCGATCCTCACTCGATTCCCGATCGGCGCTGATACGGGCCTGCATTTGAGCTGCAGCACTCATCGCATCATCCACCGTGGGGAAAGTAGACATGACCTCATCACCGATAGTCTTGATGACGGTGCCGTTAAACTGGTCGGTGGCGTCCTTCATGACCTCGAGACAGTGGGCTACCGTTGCACTGGCCTTGGTGTCGCCGAACTCATCATACAGCTGGGTGCTGCCAACGACGTCGGCGAACAGAATTGCGACTTCCAAGTCTTTAGGCATCTGGTCCTAACCCAATCTCTCGCAGATCCGGCGCTGGATAAAACCATGCGCTCGCCGACCGGCGATTATAATCCCTAACTTCTTGATTCAGCGAGAATTATGTTCAATTCATCCAATTTGTGCAGAGTGCCGCCAAACCCCTAATTTTCTGCTATTTTTCGGCAACAATATACGCTATCCAGGCCAGGTCCGCCTCACCCTTTTCATCCGGTGTGAACTCGCCATTGCCCTCGCCGTCTTCGTCCTCACCTTCCCAGTAGAGCGTCGATTTCAGGAAGCCGGCCTCGGCGAGAACCTCGCGGATCTCGGGCGCCGACCAGAGACGCCACTCGTAGGTGAACGCTTTCTTGATTTTCGAGCCGTCCTTGAACTTGAAGTGGATATGACAGCGAAGGTAGTTAGTCACGGGGTGAAACTCCGCCTGGTCCCATATGTAAGTGAAGCGTTTGTACTTGGTTTTCTCCCTGGTTTCTTCCTGAGCTTCCGGTCCACCGAAGAGATCAACGAACAATAGACCGTCGTCCTTCAGCGCATCGTACGCCCGCTTGAAATATGCCCGAAGCCTGTCTCGCGTGTCGAATATGAAGTACGAGAAATTGAAAGCTGCCAGCAAATCGACCGGCGGCGTTTCCGTGCTCCTCACATCGCCCTCGATCAGGCTTACCCGGGCTTGGTCGGCGGCCGACAACCTGACAACACGATGTTCGCGGCCCCACTCGAGGACGGCAGGATCGATATCGACGCCGAATGCCTGGAATTCCTGGCCCTGGCGTACCCACTCACAACACACGCTGGCCGTGCCGCAGAAGTCCTCTCTGAGAACATGCGCCGTGCGGCCGCGTATTTCCTGAAATGTCTTTTGCAAAAACTCGACTTCATGTTCGACATTCTGAACCGATTTTTCGTACAGCTCATGGATGTCGGCCTTGTCGGCCATGGTCAGTTTCTT
>JBHIDG010000355.1:0-3455 GCA_046760025.1 Woeseia sp.
ACCAGCGTGTACCGATCAGCTAGCAGTGCACCTTTTTCCAGGACGCGCATTGAAATCTAATTTCTGATATCAAGTCGTCTGATCGCCCCTGGTCGGAACGCCGACGTCCACATCGTCCGAAAACCCGGTCTCCGCCTGGTAGATTTGCTTGAGGAGCCGGCGCCAGCTTTCGTACTGGGCCGCAGCCGTGCCGGTCAGACGTCGCGCCTCACCTTCAACTGTGACAACCATCGGCGCCGCCTCCGAGCCAAACGATTCGGACAATTCCTTGATCGACTCGAGGTGCATCTTGGCTTCGCTGCGGCGGGTCAGGCCACTGAAAATGGTTTGCAGCCCCTGCGAAATACCGACGTTCTGAATTCCGCGCTTCATTCGCCGCGTCGATGAACTCGAACTGTTATCCGTGTCCATCGCAACCGAGCCGGCCAACACGACGACACCCAGAAGAGTACGCATCGCCGCCGATCGTCTGACCTGCCGGAAATTCACGTGCTCCTCACGTGAAACCTTGCGCCATCCCTCGTACGGAATCGCGATACCGTAGTAGAAATTTGCGTAGTGCTCGTTCAGCGTATCGATGACCAGGCGGTCGCGCTCGCGAATCTGCCGAAGTCGTAATGCCGTGGGGTCATTTTCGGCAGGCAGTCGAACAATTTCCACCGTCCCGTCACCGTTGGTGGACAGGTGATCGCCGAAAGACAGCGGCGCCATATCACCGAAAAACTGCAGTTCGGATACCTGCCTGATCTGCTGGACCCGTTTCGAAGGAATTACTGCCACGTAGTCGCGAAGGTCATTCGCGATATCGTTGAATACGGTCTGATACGGGTCGTTGGTCCTGTCCCGATACTGGTCGTAGGAGGAGATTCCGGTCTGCGTTTGGTAGGTCTTCTCGTACCACTTGTGGCCCATTGCATCCTCGACCATGATCCGCAGGTTCACGAACTCGCCATCCGATTTTTCGATCTCTCCACTGATGATGACGTCGGTAAACGCCCGGCGCGTTGGAATGACACGCACGGCGCCCCAGTGGCCGGTGGCCTGCAAAGTCGTCTTAAGATGATAGGGAAGATAGCGGACCTCGGCCGATCGTACTTCCTCGTAGATGCCGGTCTTGACCGGATCGTTATTCTTGGGCACGCCGTCCGCAAACTCGACGATCCCAATATCGAGCAGCATTTCCTCGGGCGGGGCTACATCGGCAACGTGTAGTTCGCTGACTTCCGCAGTGATGACTTCATTTACGGAACAGCCGGATACCAACCATGCTGCAAGAAAAAGAAAGCACGATCTCTTTATCATCACGTCAGACGGCTATTCTTACAGGCCATTGTACTTACGATATTCTTCCCAGAGTCGCTCACGCAGTACCGGGTCATCCTCCGCCAGAGCCGCTTCGTACAATTGCTTGGCGACAATATCGTCTCCGACGTTTTCCACGATATCGTCCGGAACCCGGGCCTGAATTTCTTCTTCACTCAGGCTGTCCACCGATGACCTGCGTTCCTCTGTCGGGTTCAGTATGGAGACGGTACCGCTGGTGCTGTTGGACTCACCGGCCTGCTGGCCGAGTCCGACGCGCCCGCCTGACCTGCCGCCGCCTGCGCCGCCACCGCCGAAGCCCTCGGTATTACGTCCCACCGTAGAGATCTCTCGCTGCTCTTCCATCAGGACCTCATCGAAGTCCCCGACGGATTGATCGAGCTCTTCGCCGAGGCGCTCGACGCGTTCCGCATCCGTTTCGCCCGGGTACTGACCGACGCCACCGGCTCCGCCGGGGCCACCGGCCTCACCGGTGTCCCCTACCTCTCCGGCTCCGCCCGTGCCATCACCTTCGCCATCGCAATCGCCCGCAGCACCGATTCCGCCGGGCAGCCCGAAACCTCCGCTACCGCAGTCGCCGTCGCCATCGCCATCGCCATCGCCGCCTTTGCCCATCGATGGCATGCCGATCCCGGGTAACTCGAGACCGGGAATGCCGCCAACCGAACCGCCTGCCGAACCACCGGACACGCCGCCGGGCATTCCACCGGGTGAGCCGCCGGGCATGCCACCGGGAGATCCGCCGGGTGAGCCGCCGGGCATGCCCCCGCCATCCGAAGATCCGCCGCCGGGCATGCCGCCGCCCGGCATGCCACCACCGCCGGACGAACCGCCGCCGGACGAACCGCCGCCGGACGAACCGCCGCCGGACGAACCGCCGCCGGATGATCCTCCGGACATGCTCGGCGTTGCACAGCCACTGGCCAGTACAGCGACAAGCAGGAGTGCAGCAAGGGATGTGAACCGACGGCCGATCGAGCCGGAATTGCTGATTATGTTCATTGCCTTAGCGCCTCTTTCGAATAGTCAATCGCCCAATCAGAAACTGCTGCCCAGCGGCTTCGGCGACAGCTCTATCCCTGGCTTAGATAGGTATTTCGGGGCCTGAGTTCCCTTCGTCTCAAGCATTATGCCTCACGGTTTCAGGCAAAAGCATAACGCCGATGACATTAATACGGTATGACGGCACCCGCAAGCAGCTCTCTTGCCGCCGATCTGCTTGTCGGTACCGGTACACCGCGCCATAAGATCTTGTTTTGCAGTTATTTTAACGCCTGGTGACCCTCGCGCGTTGACGCTGCAGCAGAAAAAAGCTGCCGACTAGCCTTTGTAGGGTTTGCGGAAAAGTATGACGGACAGGTCGTCCGGTTTGCTCGGCTGCATGGTTGATTCCGTGGTCATTCGGTGCCGTGCGAGGCGGGTCATCGACTTCATCGCGTCGCCGAGCGGCCCCTTGCGCATGATTTCGATGACTTCATCGAAGTGAATGTTGTCGGTCAGTCCGTCGCTTGCCAGCAGCACGGTGTCCCTCGGCCGCAAATGAACCGCCGAGGCGACGTCGATGCGCATGTCGTTCATGCCGACGAAATTTGACACGAGATGTCTATCCTCGTGATGCAGTGCCTCGCGCTCGTCGAGAAAACCGGCTTCGACTGCGAATCCGGTCGGTGAATGTACCATCGTCTGAGACTTGACGCGTCCCCGCTGCCCGACGACGATAGCTTCCGAATCGCCGACCTGATAGGTGCGCGAGATTATTCCCTCGATCGCTACCACGGTCATGGTCGTCGCGCAGTCGTTGCCGATGTCCAGGACGGCCTGATTGGCCGCTTCGATACCGTTCAGAATGGCCGTGCGCAGTAGCATCGCATCCGTCATTGCCGCGTGCAGGGATTCCGCGAGTTTGAACACCGCCGTGCGCGATGCCTGTCTGCCCGCCGGTAGCCCACCGGCGCCGTCGGCAACCACGAGTACCACGGCATCCGGACCGAAGGGTATGGCGGCGACGGTATCTTCGTTTTCCGTTTCCTTGTCCGGCGAGCGGCTGGTGTAGGCAACGATTGAGCCGCCGCCCATTTCCAGTGCGATGCTGTCCGGCTCGGTCGGGCCCTCCAGCATGGCCATTCCGTCTC
>JBHIDG010000356.1:0-3444 GCA_046760025.1 Woeseia sp.
AGCGCGCCCCTGCTACCACGAAAACCGAAAACCCGGC
The DNA here is from genome assembly GCA_046760025.1 of Woeseia sp. GTDB lineage: Bacteria > Pseudomonadota > Gammaproteobacteria > Steroidobacterales > Woeseiaceae > JACZWL01. The sequence continues at coordinate 38 of JBHIDG010000356.1, forward strand.
CACGTGCCGGGTTTTTTTGTACTCCATCCTTCATCAGGTGTCCGCTATGGTGTGATCCTCAGGCCTGCGGCGGGCCGTAATAGCCGCTCTTGTCGGCCGCCTTCTCACGCAGTAGCTCCGCTGCGTCGATGACGCGTATATCAAGACCGTCTCCGCCCGCATCAATGTGTTCGAGCAGCGCGTTACGCATGCGCGGGTCCCAGTATGTCCGCAAATGGTTACGCAGCCCTTCGCGTGCGCGCTCGGGCGGGTAAGGCGCGAAGAAGTCGCCAATCTGATTTGCCATCGTGATCAGGCGCTCCAGATCGATGACGGAACCCGCAACGGCCGGCCGCTCGCCATCGTTCATGTTCAGACCTCCTCCGCCACGGCGATCTCCTCCGCCTCATGTTCTCGGTGCGCCGGGCGTGTGACGCTCGATTTTGCGTGCCGCGACTCGGGCGACGTGACTTTTGTCACTTCCACCGCTGTAACCTTGTACTCGGGACAGTTCGTGGCCCAGTCGGAAAGGTCGCTCGTCACGGCATTGGCTTTGGATTCCGCGTGGTGGAATGTTGTATAGATCACGCCTGGATTCACGCGTGCGGATTCCACAACTTTGAGCCGTGTCGAGCCAAAGCGGCTGGTGATCGTGACGCTGTCACCAACGCGCAGGCCGCGCGTTTGCATGTCGCCGAGAGACATTTCCAGAACGTCTTCGGAATGCCACTCCGAATTTGCGGTGCGGCGCGTCTGCGTGCCGACGTTGTACTGACTCAGGATGCGGCCAGTCGTCAGGAGCAGAGGATACTGCTCGCTAACCCGCTCGCGCGTCGGAACAAACCCTGTGAGCATGAAGGTCCCGAGACCGTTGGCCCGGGGAAACTGCTCCGTGTGCAACACTTCGGTGCCGTGGGGCGCGGCCGCGTTGACGGGCCACTGCGCCGACCCGATGCGGTCGAGCAGCTCGAAGCTTGCGCCGCTGTACGCCGGCGACAGGCGCGCGAGCTCGTCGAGCACCTCGCCGGCATGCGCGTACTCGACGTCGTAGCCCATCGCATTCATCAGCTTCACCGTCACTTCCCAGTCCTGATAACCTGCCAGCGGCTCGACGACCTGGCGTACCCGGCCAATTCGTCGCTCGGCGCTCGTAAATGTGCCGTCTTTCTCGAGTGAAGAGCTGCCTGGCAGGAAGACATGCGCAAATTTCGACGTTTCGTTGAGGAACAGATCATGAACGATGACGCATTCCATGTTGCGTAACGCTGCGATGATATGGTTCTGGTTCGGATCGGACTGCACCGGGTCTTCGCCCATGATGTACATGCCCTTGAAGTGTCCTGTCAGCGCAGCGTCAAACATGTTCGGCAACCGCAGGCCGGGCTCACCGTCGAGTTCGACGCCCCACTCGGCTTCGAAGCTCTCGCGGGTCGCATCGTCGGTGACAAAGCGGTAGCCGCTGAAGACATGCGGCCAGCTGCCGAGGCAACTGCCGCCCTGAACGTTGCCCTGGCCGCGCAGCGGGTTCACGCCGACACCTTCACGACCGTACATGCCGCAGGCGAGCCCAAGGTTGCCGAGGCACATGACGCCTGTCGACCCTTGCGAGTGCTCGGTCACGCCGAGGCCGTAATAGATAGTGCTTCGCGGTCCCGTTGAGTAGATCCTCGCGGCGCGCCGAATATCCTCGGGATCGACGCCAGCGATGGGCCCGATCTTGTCAGGTGAGTACTCTTCGCTGCCGACCAGCTCGGCCCAGTGCTCGAACTCCTGCCATTCGCAACGCGACTTGATGAACTCCGGATCGTGCCTGTTCTCGCGAACGATGACGTGGGCGATGCTATTAAGGATCGCGACGTTGGTGCCGGGCCGTAGCGCCAGGTGGACATCAGCGCGGCAGTGGGGACTGTCGACGGTCTCGGTACGGCGAGGATCGATTACGATGAGCTTCGCGCCCTGACGGACGCGGCGCTTCATTATCGAGCCGAAAACGGGATGACCCTCGGTGGGATTTGCACCGACCACCATGATGACGTCGGCCTGGAGGATGGAATCGAAATGCTGACTCGCAGCCCCGGCACCCACAGTGGCGGAGAGCCCGAACTGGGTCGGGGAGTGACATATGCGTGCGCAGTTATCGATATTGTTGTTGCCGAGCACGGCGCGCACAAATTTCTGAGTAAGAAAGATCTCCTCGTTAGTACAGCGCGAGCTCGAGACACCACCGACTGATCCGCGGCCGTATTTCCCCTGTATGCGTTTTAGCTCACTCGCGGCGTGAGCGAATGCTTCGTCCCAGCTGACCTCTCGCCAGGGCTCCTCGATGCTGTCGCGGATCATTGGCGTCTTGATCCGATCGGGATGGCACCAGTAGTCATAGGCGAAGCGGCCCTTGACACAACTGTGACCATGGTTGGCCTTACCTTCCTTCCATGGCGTCATGCGTACGATTTCATTGCCGATCGTCTCCGCTTTGAAACCGCAGCCTACGCCGCAGTAGGCACATATCGTGATGGTCTCTCTTTCGGGCTTACGTGGGTTAGGCACGTTCATACCCTCCTGGGAACAGGCTCTTCTCTACCAGAGCATGGCTTGGACACGCCTGAACACAGGCTCCGCAGCTCACGCACTCGGATTCCATGAAAGGCTCGTCCTGGCTCGCCGCAACCTTGGATTCAAAGCTACGACCCTGGATCGTCAAAGCGAACGTTCCCTGCACTTCCGCGCAGGCTCTGACACAGCGGCTGCAGACAATGCACTTCGCCGGGTCAAACAAGAAATAGGGGTTCGAGTCGTCGACGGGCAGATCGAAGTGATTCTGGCCCTTCCCGTAGCGGTGGCCGTTGATGCCGACTTCCTCGAGCGTGCGATGGAACTCGCTCCAACCGTCAGGAATCTCGGACTCGGGGAAGTCTGACAGATAGAGCTCCATGACACCCTTGCGCAGCTCCGCAAGGCGGTCGGACTGGGTCCGTACGACCATACCGGGCGCCACGAGCGTCGTGCAGCTCGCGGGGTAGCCGCGCTGCCCCTCGATCTCGACGAGGCAAACACGGCAGCTGCCAAAAGCCTCGAGCATGTCGGTAGCGCAAAGCTTCGGCACGGCGCGGCCCGCCTCCACCGCTGCGAGCATGACTGAGCTACCCTCGGGCACCGTCACCTCCACCCCGTCCACGGTCAGCGTGACCGGCTCACCGTCACGCGGCGGCGTGCCGTAGTCTATGCCATCGCGCAGGCCCCTGACTTCATTCCACATGTGATTCCTCCGTGTCCCTCGAGGCCAAAGTCCGCTCGAAAAAGCAGTAAAGCGGAAAGCACTCGAAGCGGCGCCATGCCGCCCGCCGCGCAGACGCTTGCATGCAACATAATGCCGCGCAGGGCCACCAGCTGCCGATAATTGTCCGCGAACTTCTCGCCGGGCACAATAC
>JBHIDG010000357.1:0-3421 GCA_046760025.1 Woeseia sp.
GCCCACCGAGAATGCGATGAAGGCCGAGACCAGGAACACCAGCGGCGCGAGCAGGGCGGCCGGGATATGCGCGCCGACCAGGCCGGCGACATAGCTGCCGGTCCCCAGGGTTGCGGCCACGTCGCCCAGGGCGAGCGCCAGCAGCAATATCACGGCGATCGGCAGCAGGTCGCCGGCGCCCTTCATGAAGACCTGCATCAGTTCGTTGACCGAGCAGTCCGACTGAATCAGTGTCATCACCCAGGCGACGGCAATGGCGAAACAAACCGACCAGAGAACCGACACCGAGCCCGAGCCTTCGATGATGTCGCCGTCGCCCGTGATGTAAAGCGCGACCGGCATCATCGACACCATCGCCAGGATCGGCACCAGCATCAGAGACGCTGACGGTATGTCCTGCTCGCGCTCGGCCGGGTCCTGATGCTCCGCGGACACGTCCAGCAGCGGTATGGCGCCCGGCCACAGGAGGTCGCCTCCCTGCGTTCTTTGCTCCGCCTTTTTCATCGGACCGAGATCGATGTTCTTCCAGATGACGACGCCGGCGAGCAGGATCGCGATGATTGCATAGAGGTTATACGGAATGGAGGCGATGAAAATCTTCAGGGGCTGATCGACGCCCGTGGAGGCGACCAGGCTGGTGATGACCGCGCCCCACGCGTTCAGCGGGATCATTACACAGACGGGCGCCGAGGTCGCATCGATCAGGTAAGCGAGTTTCTCCCGGGACACACGGTATCGGTCGAACAGCGGCCGGCTGACGGAGCCGGCCACCAGCAGGGTGATGCTGGACTCGACGAAGATGACCAGGCCGGTCGCCCAGGCCAGCATCTGCGCGCGAAAGCCGTTGTGGACCCAGCGTCTGGTTTCCAGGGAGTGAACGAATCCCCGGACCCCGCCGGACCTTTCTATGGTGGCGATCAGCGGGCCGATCAGAAGCGTGAATACCAGCACCCGGGCATCGCCCGGATCGGCGAAAACGTCGATCACGCCATCCAGGCCTGCGGCGATGCCGACCAGGGGATTGAACCGGCCGAGCAGGGTGTAACCCATCCAGATTCCCGCGAACAGCGACAGGATGACCTGCTTCGTCCAGATAGCGAGGACGATTGCGAGAACGGGCGGGAGGACGGAAATCCAGCCTGGATCAGCCATTAGGATGCATTCGTTTTGTTGTTGTCCGGCGCAAGTTCTTGATATAGAGGATACAATGCACGCGCGTTCAAATCTCTTCGAGGCCGCACTTTACCGAAATTCTCCGGTCGTGCTCGATGGAGGGCTTGCCACCGAGCTCGAGTCGCAGGGTTTCGACATCGGTACACAATTGTGGTCTGCTGCTCTCCTGCAGTCAGACCCGTCAGCCGTTATCGATGCACATCGCGCCTATCTCGACGCAGGCGCAGAAATCATTATCAGCGCAAGCTATCAGGCGAGCCGGGACGGATTCATGTCGCAGGGTCTGTCCGTACAACAGGCCGACGATCTGATCGCCAATTCCGTGGACCTGGCATGCAAGGCGAGGCAGCAATTTATCGACACGCATGGTCAAGTGGATTACACGCCAATCGTTGCGGCAAGTATCGGCCCCTATGGTGCGGCCGTTCACGACGGATCGGAGTACACAGGTGACTATGACATCGATGAGGCTGGTCTGCGGCGCTTTCACGAGCCGCGACTGCAACTGCTGGATCGATCGAATGCCGATGTCCTCGCGTGCGAGACCGTTGCCGGTTATCCGGAAGCGCGCGTGCTGTGCAAGCTGCTCATGACTACCCGGCTTCCGGCGTGGATAAGTTTTTCCTGTCGCGATGAGCGCCGTATCGGTGACGGGACGCTGCTGCGTGAGGCTTCGGGGTTGTTCCATGAGCATCCGAGGGTTCTGGCACTCGGCGTCAATTGCACGGCGCCGCAGTATGTATCGTCCTTGATTGGCGAAATAATCAAGGGAGCACCCGACAAGGCTGTGATCGTCTATCCGAACTCCGGAGAAAAATACGACATTGCCACCAATTCATGGATTGGCCGGGCCAGTTCCGTGGATTTAGTTGCGGCTGCAAAAAGCTGGCATGATGCAGGCGCAAAGATCATCGGCGGCTGCTGCCGGATCGGGCCCCGGCATATCGATGCGCTCAGGCAGCGGCTAAAATAAAATGCTCGGACGCTTATGACAACAACAATAAAGACCCCATCCCTGATCGATGCGTTGATACCGGTTGTTTCGCTGATATTGATGCTGGGATTTTCCGTTTACCTGTTCGGATCCGATTCTTCATCCGGTCCGAATCAGATCGTGCTGACGATCGCTGCCGGGATAGCGGCGATCATCGCGATCAGGAACGGCCACCGTTGGATCGACATTCAACAGGCGATCGTTGCCGGTATCGGCACGGCAATGGGCGCGATCATGATCCTGCTGTCGGTCGGCGCATTGATCGGCACCTGGTTGATGGGGGGCACCGTGCCGTCGCTGATCTATTACGGGCTCGACCTTCTGAACCCGCAGCTGTTCTATGTGGCGACCTGCCTGATATGCGCGATCGCGGCGTTGGCGACGGGCAGCTCGTGGACCGTTGCCGGCACGCTGGGCGTCGCCTTGATCGGCGTTGCCATGGGACTCGGCCTGTCACCCGCGATTGCGGCGGGTGCGATCATCTCCGGCGCGTACTTCGGCGACAAGATGTCACCGCTGTCGGACACGACCAATCTCGCGCCCGCCGTGGTCGGGACCGATCTGTTCACACACATCCGGCACATGGCCTGGACCACGGGCCCGTCGTTTTTGCTCGCGCTCATCCTGTTCACGGTGACCGGATTCGGTGTGGAGATCGAGGCCGACAGCCCGGGGCTGCGCGACTTGATGAGCACGCTCGACGGCGCTTTCAACATCACCCCCGGGGCGTTGCTGCCGCTGGCCGTCGTTTTTTACATGGCGTACAGGAAAGTGCCGCCGATGCCGACGATACTGTTCGGCGCGCTGCTGGGCGGCTTGCTCGCCGTCGCCTTTCAACCGGACGTCGTGATCGAATTTGCGGATTCTCCCGCGCTGCCGGTCTGGCTGGCGATGACCAAAGGGGTCTGGCTCGCATTGGCGGACGGCTATGTTTCCGACACAGGCGTAAGCGGCGTCGACGATCTGCTGACCCGCGGCGGCATGAGCAGCATGCTCGTCACCATCTGGCTGATTCTGACGGCGATGGCGTTCGGCGCCGTGCTCGAGCACACGGGTATGCTGATGCGCCTGATCGAGTCCGCGTTGAAGGCGGCGAAGTCGACCGGGTCGCTGGTGCTGACGGTGGTGCTGAGCTGCATCGGCATCAACATCGTGGCTGCCGATCAGTACATCTCGATCGTGCTGCCGGGGAAGATGTACAAGGCGGAGTTTCAGAAGCGCAATCTCGAGCCGAAGAACCTCTCGCGCATCATC
>JBHIDG010000358.1:0-3412 GCA_046760025.1 Woeseia sp.
ACCGCCAACATACTGGAAGAGTCCAGTGTCGGGGTGATCTTCACCGACGGAAATCCTACTGCCAACCTCGACAACCGGCTGCTGGGAGCGGACTTTCGCTACAGGAATACCAGCCTGATTCCGGGCAAGACGATTCAGGGGGCGCTCTGGTACCAGCAGTCAGATACGGAGGGAGTGGCGGCCAACGAGGAGGCATATGGTTGGCGGCTCGAGTATCCCAACAGCGAGCAGTGGTTTGGCGAATTGGGACGGTGGATCATCGAAGAGAATTTCAATCCGGCGGTGGGCTTCGTAAACCGGTCGGACGTCGAGGGCCGGAACGCGGTATTGGGTTACACGTTTACGCCGAATGGGCGTTGGCTGCGCGATGTCGGGTTCATGTCCATTCTCGAGAATATCGAAAATACCGACGGCGAGCTTGAAACCCGTAAGATCATACTGAAGCCGGTCGTCGCGGAAACCCAGTTCGGAGATAATTTCGAGCTGCGCCTTAAGCGTCTGCGTGAAATACTTGACGAGGACTTCGAAATTCATCCTGGCGTTGTTATTGGTATCGGTGACTATGAGTTCGAGCGCGTTCAGCTCGTTCTGGCGATGGCACTGGAGCGACGCTTTGCTATCAATCTGGATCTTGATGCTGGTCGGTTCTTTGACGGCGATCGACTGAAAATCGACGGTGGGGTGGACTGGCGGCCAGGCAAGCATCTGTACCTGCAGCTGGGCTATGAATTCAACGATGTGGATCTGCCGCAGGGCTCATTCATCACCCGGCTGTATCGCATGCGCATGGACATTGCATTCGATGCCAAATGGTCATGGCTGAATTTTCTGCAGTATGACAATGTCACGGATTCCGCCAGCATTAACAGTCGGCTGCGCTACAACCCGAAAGCGGGCAAGGATATTTTCTTTGTCGCGAACCGGCAATTCGACGTCGATCCGTTCAGTAAAAGCATCCGCTCATCAGCGTCCGAAATTGTGCTGAAGCTAAGCTACACATTTCGTTTCTGACATCGCAATGCCGAAGATCGAGCCGCAAAACAAGACCATGGTCGACCTCAGAGGCCTGCATCTCTACCATGCCGGCTGGTCCAACTGCTCCATGAGGGTCCGTATAATCCTGGAGGAAAAAGCACTGCCCTGGACAAGCCATCACCTCGATACCCGAGCTGGCGAGCACATCACGGCTGAGTATTTCGCCATAAACCCGAACGGCCTCGTGCCAACGCTTGTGCACGATGGCGATGTATGGATCGAATCCAACGACATCATCCGCTACCTCGATGACAGCTACCCCGAGCCCCGGCTGACCCCTTTGCGGACCACCGGGCTCAAGAAACTGGCCGAATGGATGAGTCTCGCATCGGCCATCCATGTCACTGCAGTCAAAACGTATATTTACTGTTCCTGGCCGAAAAATAAGCGTGTGAAGACGGCGGCACAGCTCGAACGGTACCGCAAGCTGCAGACCAACGAGGAGTTATTGGCCTTCCACACCAGGAGTTCCAGCACCGAAGGAATTTCCGAGGATGATCGCCGAAATGCCGAGCAATTGCTGCACGGCGCTTTTTCACAACTCGATTCGTATCTCGGCGAACATCGCTGGCTCGCCGGCAATGATCTGACGCTCGCGGATATTACCTGGGCGCCACTGCACTACACGTTGGAGCGGGCTGGATTTTCATTTAAGCCGTACCACAATGTGGTGAACTGGGCACGCGCAATCGCGGAACGCCCGAGCTTTCAAAATGCTGTGGTCAAATGGTTCGATGGCCCACCCAAGAGTGGCGAGTAATTACAAATCTCGAACCGCATATTTGCACGACACGGGAATAACCACAGATCCGCCAACGAACAAGGACAGCTCGTGCCCGATTCTTGGCCCTGACTAAACGATTGTCGGGAGCTGGCCGGCGACACGCATCAGAGAAACAACCAGTCCGGAAATCCCGAGGGAAGAACCGGTCGGAGCCAGAGCGCAAGATACGACGGGTGAAATAACAGGTTCATCACCTGATCGTAGAAGAACACCATGATCGCCCATGCACCGAGCGCGTAGGCTGCGGCAATCCGCTTGCTGTATTGGCCCCAGCGCAGGAGGTAGACGCCAATAAACAACGGAATCGCAATTTTCTGGCCGACCAGCAGCGTGAGGACGATGATGCCGAACAGGTAACCGAAGAACGGCAGCGCCTCGGCCAGCCAGGCATTTTCACTCGCCTGTTTCAGCGGCACTTTCCAGCCTCCGGCCGCCTTCCTGGTCTCGATGAGATGCGCCAGGTCCCGGACGATGACGGCGAGTGACAGCAGTGAACCGGGTATGGCGATCAGCAAGGGGAACTGTTGCACGGGCGGCGGCCAATCCAGTGCCGAGTAGCCGGCCCAGACGAAGATTGCGAAAAGAATCAGCGACAACGGCAGCGAAACAGCGGGGTTTTTCTCGGACGCTTCGCCCGCGTGGACCTTTCCGACCAGTTTTTCTCTCGCAACACCCCGCGCGGCGAGAAAAATCGTGACAACGATAACGAGCAGCAACACGACGACAATCGGTCGACCGAGCCAACCCACTCCCTCGTGAATGCGCGTACTGATCTGAAACGAACGTTCGAGGATCTCGCCGAGAACCAGCGCGAGTACGACCGGTGGCCTTGGCCAGCCGCCACGCTTCATGAAGAAACCGATGCCGCCAAATACGGCGCAGCTCCACCAGTCACCGATCGACGCACCGCCGAGCCACGCGCCCATGAACACGAAAAGCAGTACGCCGGGCACAACCAGTTGCCCCGGCAGCAACGCGACCCTGGCCACCTGCTTGACGGTTCTCAAGAGTACCAGCGTCGCCACAACACTGGCGATGGCGATCATCCATACGAAACTGAAGGTCATGGGCAGCTCGGCGCTGAGCATGCCCGGTCCCGGCCGTAGTCCATGCATGATCAGCGCGCCCATCAATATCGCGGTTCCGACGCTGCCGGGGATACCCAGAGTCAATGTCGGAATCAGCGCGCCGCCTCGCAGAGCATTGTTGGCGGCTTCGGGTGCAAGAAGTCCCCGCACGTCGCCTTGTCCGAACTGCGAAATATCATTGACGCTCTGCTTGGCATGGGCGTACGTGGCCCAGCCGACGATCGAGGCACCCAGCCCCGGCAACATGCCGATGTAGGCGCCGATGACGCTGCAGCGAACGACCAGCCACCAGTGTGCGAACGCATCTCGAACCCCGTCCAGCAGACCCTTTCGCGTGTCGTCTGTTTGTCCCGTGCGGGCGATCGACACGTTCTTGATGGCCAGTTCCATGAGTTCCGGAATTGCGAATAGCCCCAGCAGCACTGGAATGAGCGGCAGTTTATCCAGCAGATACAGCGTGCCGAACGTGTACCGTGGTATTGCCTGCGACTCGGGAAGCCCGATC
>JBHIDG010000359.1:0-3402 GCA_046760025.1 Woeseia sp.
GGCCGCGGGAATGAACAGATCCGGCTGCACCAGTTTGCCGTCTTCGTCGCGCATGCGCAGCAGCAGCTCGTAGTGGCCGGGCGCCTCGGCATTCTTCTTGCTGATCCCGATGATCGGCTGATAGTACAATTCGAGCCGGTTGTCTTCGACGGCGCTCGTGATACGCGAGACCCATTTCATCTCTTCGTGGCGCAGCGAGGCATCGCTGTCCTGATAGAGGTGAATCTGGTTTCGGCCCATGTCTTTCGCGGAGTAACACGCGACGTCGGCCGAGCTCATGACGCTGGCGACGTCCCGGCTCTCGTGGTTCACCATGACGACCCCGATCGAGCAGCGAACGTTCGTAAAAGCCTGCTGCCACTCGAATCGATACTCTTCCACCGCGCTGCGTATGGATTCGGCTACCTGCATCGCGCGCTCTTCCGTACAGCGTTCCAGCAGTATTCCGAATTCGTCGCCGCCCAGACGAGCCAGCAGGTCGGTCGAGCGGATGTTGCCCTGCACCAGTTCCGAGATCTGCAACAGCAGCTCGTCGCCGGCAATATGCCCGAAGGTATCGTTGACGACCTTGAACTGATCCAGGTCGAGATACAGCAGCGCATGGCTCTGCTCGGTGATCTGGTGCGTGCCCTCGAGCACCGCAACCAGCAGGTTCTCGAACTCGCGGCGGTTAATCAGGCCGGTGACGGCATCGTGTGACGCCTGGTATGACAACTGGCGGAACAGCCGCGTCTCCTTGCTTACGTCGTGGAACACCAGCACTGCACCGATGGTGTTGCCGATGCGGTCGCGTATCGGCGCGGCGGAGTCCTGGATCGGTACTTCGTTGCCCGCCTGGGTGATCAGCACCGAATTCTCCGCCAGTGAGATTGTGCGGCCCTCCTTGAGGCAGCGCATCACCGGATTGTCCACGGTCGCACGCGTGTGGGCGTTGACGACCGACATGATCTCGCCGATGGGCCTGCCGCGCGCCTTGCGCATTTCCCACCCGGTCAGGTCCTGCGCCACCGGATTGATGTAATCGACATTGCCTTCGGCGTCGGTCGTGATGACACCGTCTCCGATCGACTGCAGCGTCACCTGGGCACGCTCCTTCTCCTCGAATATACGGGTCTCGGCGAGTTTTCTTTCGGTGATGTCGGAAATCGTGCCTTCGTGCGCGACCACATTGCCTTCGTCATCGTGAATCGCCCGTGAGTTCTCGAGCACGACGATCTCCTTGCCGTCTTTGCGCCGCAGGCGGTATTCGAAGTTCTTGACGAAGCCCTGCGCCTCGAGCCGCGCAAACACGCGCTCGCGATCGATTGGATTGACATACAGCATCGTCGTGCGGCCGGCGTTCTTGAGTTCCTCCACGCTGTCATAGCCGAGCATTTCGACCAGCGCCGGATTGGCGGTGATCAGGTCGCCCTCGCGCGACGCGATATAGACGCCGTCGACGACATTCTCGAACAGGCCCCGATAGCGCGACTCACTGTTCAGCAGCTTGTGCTCGTCGATATTGCGTTTGATCGCAATGCCGGCGAGGCGCACCATTCGGCTGATCTTCTCCAGCTCATCCGTGGTCGGTTCCCTCGGTGCGTCCAGGTAGACATCCAGCGTGCCGATGATCCGGCCGGCGTCGCCAGACACGGGAAACGACCAGCAGGCAGCGATGCCGAACTCGGCAGCCCTTCCTTTGAGCTCTGCCCATCCCTGGTCTTGCGAAATATCGGCGACGATCTTCTCGCCGGCCCCGAACACCGCAGCACCACAGGTTATGCTCGACGGATCGACCTTGACGAAGTCCAGCAGCAGTCTGAACTTGTCGGGCAGGCTCGGCGCTTCTTCGACTGACAGCATCTGGTTCTTGATATCCAGTTTCATGATTGCAGCCCGCATGCCATCGCCGATCCTCTCGGTGCACCGGCAGATCGACTGCAATATCCGCTGCAACGGCTTGCTTGCCGCCATCATCTCCAGAATCTTGTTCTGCGCAGACGCAAACGCCTCGTTGCGTTTTCTCTCCGTGATGTCCGAGATACTCACGCGAATGAGCTTGCGCTCCTTGTCCGGCAGGCGGCTGAAACGAACCTCGCAAGGAATCTCGTTGCCCTGCGCATCCCTGTGCATCCACTCGAAGATCGGGTGCCCGCCTTTCAAGGCCCGTTCGATATAACCTCGCTTGACGCCGAAAGAAGGTGTTCCGTCGGGCTGCATCTTCGGGCTGATGGCTTCCGGACCGACGCTCAACAGGCGTTTGCGTGACAGGTTAAACAGCTTGCAGGCGTTTTCGTTGGCGTCGGCGAAACGGTTCTCCTCGACGTCGAACACGACGATCGCCTCGGGTGCATTCTCGACCAGGGCGCGATAGCGCTCCTCGTTCTCGATCAGTGCCTTTTCCGCCTTTCGCCGGCCGGATACGTCGCGCAGGCTGATGACGAATATTCGCCCGTCAGGAACATCGAGGCTGCTGGCGTTGATCTCGGCGATAAATGTTTCGCCATTGGCGCGCACGGCATCGATTTCGCCGCTGCACAGGCGCGCATGCGTATCGTCGATGTTCGACATGAACGGCTGAAGGAAATCGGCAAGGCCCTTGTCGTTCGCGCCGGGAAGGATTCGCGAGATCTCGGACCCGATGAGCTTGTCTCTGGAGAGTCTGAAATACTTCGGGCAGATCCGGTTGCAGTTGGTGATGATCCCGTTTTCACTGACGGACATCAATGCATCGGTGACGCTGTCGAAGATGACTTCAATCGGGGCCGCGCTCGTCATCGAACCGGAGACCAGCTGCGACAGCGACTGAGTGATGGTCGCTTCCATTTTGTCATAATGCTGGTCGATCAGTTTGAGGAGTTCCAGGAAGTCCGGCTTGTTCATTCCGGACTGTTCGGTGGCTTCCTTGATCCGCTGTCTTAGATCCCGATGCATTGACGCCCAGACCGACCGCTTGCCATGTTGCCCGAGTAACACCCTCAGATGACGCGTTCATCATCCCGAGCGTCGCTCCCCGGACTGCCCCATTCCGCGAGAGAGACGGACTTGTGGCAGCCTGATGCCTACGTTAGATCGAACGCACGGATGCGTCTGTGATCCAGCTCTCGAATTAAAAAAAATCTTGGGAAATTTTTCCCGGAACGAAGACTGACATTATGAAAAATCGGTTCCGGCGGTCTCCGGGAACCAGATCCGGCGGCTGCCAACCAGACCCGAGCAGAAGCTGCGATTCCAAACCAGGGGACGTACCCTATTCGGAGGATCAGGAGACAGGCAAGCAGACGTGCCCCGGATGCGGTACGTCCCCCGCCATCAGGTCCCCGCCGTCAGTCCTCCCTGGCGGGCATCGAGATCACTGCCTCACCGCCCTCGCCGGTGGTGAGCTCGCCGTTCAGCTGCGGTGTGGGCCGCAAGCTTCCGACC
>JBHIDG010000360.1:0-3392 GCA_046760025.1 Woeseia sp.
TCCCTCACCCGCCTATCACGGCTTACCATTCCACGAGACCTTCGGCATATACGGCTACCTCACCAAACTCCGCGCCGAGACCCTGAGAGACTTAGGGGGCGTGATGAGCCCGTTCAATGCCTTCCTGTTCGCCCAGGGCGTCGAGACGCTGCCGCTGCGCATGCGCCAGCACGTCAGCAACGCCAAACGGATAGCAGCATTTCTCGAAGATCACCCTGACGTCGGCAAGGTCAGCTACCCGGGACTCCCCGACGACCCCTACCACGAGCTCGCCAGGAAATATCTGCCCGAAGGCGCAGGCGCCGTGTTCTGCTTCGAGCTGCCCGGCGGCAGAGAGCACGGGCTCAAGTTCATCGAGTCGCTGACGCTCTTCTCCCATCTCGCCAACGTCGGTGACGCCAAGAGCCTGATCATCCACCCGGCCTCGACCACCCACCGCCAGCTCAACGACGACGAGCTCAAAGCGACCGGTATCAGCCCCGGTACCATACGCGTCTCCATCGGCATCGAGGACGCGGACGATCTGATCTGGGACCTCGAACAGGGCCTGCATGCGCTCAAGGACCTCAAGTGAACAAACGCCAGAAACACAAAGAAGAAAAAAAACAGCAGGACTACCCGCTCAAGCTCGCCGAAGAGTACCGCGACGAGTACCAGGACCCCGACCTCATCCGGCAGGCGCTGGCCATGAAACGCATCGCCATGGTCGGCCTCTCCGCCGACGAGCTAAGAGCCTCGAACTTCGTCGGCCGCTACCTGGCCTTTCACGGCTACGAGGTCATCCCCGTCAACCCGAAAGCGGACACAATCCTGAACAGAAAGGCCTACCCCTCGCTGACCGATATCCCGAAAGAGCTCGAGATCGACATCGTCGACGTCTTCAGGCACCCTGCCGCCGTCCCGCAGATCGCAGAAGATGCAACAAAAATCGGCGCCAGGGTCCTCTGGCTGCAGTACGGCGTCATCAGCTTGCAGGGCGCAGAGATCGCCAAGGAGGGCGGCCTGGATGTCGTCGTTGACTGCTGCATGAAAGTCGAGCACGCAAGGCACTTGGGCCGCATGCACTGGCTGGGCCTCAACACCGGCCGGATCTCCGCCAGACGCGCGCAGATGTTCTAGACCGACGTTGACAATCCCTGTCGGCTTCCCTGTGTTGAGGCGCAGGAAATCCGGCTTTATTCATGGGACCGAAGACGATAGCAACAACCCAACCGACGATCACATCGGCGACTTGAGCAAACCAGCAATGGCGCGGGTCGGTTTTGGTCCATGAAATTACCCAATAACGGCCTGGTACGGAGCTGTCGAAGATCGGCGGCGTGAGCAAGCAGTCCGTTCGGTTGGACAATCGAATTCCACAAGCCCTGAAAGACAGGCTCGATCAGATCGCGAATATCTGCGCTCTGGTCGCAGAGTACTTTGAAGGCGACATCGAGAAAACAGCTTTGTGGTTCAAGATGCCCAATCCGATGCTTGGCGACTTGTCGCCGAGAGACATGATCCGCTATGGCCGATACAAACGATTGATGAAATTCATCGCTGACGCACAACAGGCGAGTTCCACGAGTGCCGCGTAAACGTCCCAGATGTTGATTTGCACCGAAATCTGACCCGAGCATTTTACTGATAGTAATCTCGGCCGACGAGGCTCTATCGCCTGCTGCGCAACGGCTACAGCCGATCGACAAGGGTCAAGCGTCGATGCAAATAAGTAGTAGATTTGGTTCAAGTTGCACTGCAAATCAACACGCAGCTGTACCTGGATCGTCTGTGGTCAAAAGAACACTCGCGCGACTCAGGGACGAGCTGCATCAGTGTGTCCCGCAGCATTTCTTAAATTTAATGCCGCTGCCGCATGGGCAGGGATCGTTCCTGCCGACCTTCGGCTCCGGGCGGACGTAGGTGCCGGCCTCGGCGTCGGGTGTGGTGCGCCTGGCGAGCCAGTAGGCGTGAATGGCGCGGGCCGCCGGCGCGATCTGTTCCTGTAGCTCTCGAATTTCCCGGTGGTCTTTTCCTTTGAGGCTGTCCCAGCCGTCCGGGTCCGCAAACTGCCGAATCGGGGCGAGCATCTCGTTCATGTCGGAGATCGTCACGGCTGAGATCGGATACAGCGCGACGCCTTTCATGTACCCCGTACACCACTCGTCGACGACCCAGTGAGTAACACCGTCGATCGTGCTCTCCATGAACATCGGTTCGAACTCAATCGGGTCCGCCATCAAAGTGGCGGAGGTCATGTTCATGTGCCGAATCATCAGGCCGAAGATGAACTGGTAATCCTCGAGGCTCTGCCAGACAGGTGCGTTGTCTTCACCGCCCCAGAGTGCCGGCATCCAGGTCGACGGCATGATCGTTTTTTGGCCACTAACAACGGCTGTGATGAAGCCGTCGAATTCAGACAGGTTGAGTACGGCGTCATCGTGCTCGACCGAAAGCAGGAAGTCGTCGAGTTCCTCATACTCGACGTCGGTAAGAGGCGTGGACAGGTCGTTCATTTGCATCACGCCGCAACCCAAACGCGGCGTTTGCCCGTAACAAGTTGTTGCATTGGTGCCCTTCTCTGTTGGTACCGATGCCGTTGATGTTCAAAGAAAGCCATAGCTTTCCATTCTAATGGGAGTCTTCGGGTATTGTGCTTGCATTTCGACGCTTGCCAAGTGTTATGGTCGTGCTCCGAATTCAGATTATACGCGCCGATGAAACTGCATGTACTCAGCGACCTCCACACGGAATTCGGTGATCTTAATCCACTGGAGACCGACGCTGACATCGTCGTTCTCGCCGGCGACATCGGCGTCGGCACGGGCGGCATCGAATGGGCGGCGCGACAGTTCAGTGAAGAACCGGTTATCTACGTTCCCGGCAATCACGAGTACTACCATCACGACATCGGCATCACGGCCGAACTGAAATCCGGTGCGCCGGCCAACATCCACGTCCTGGATCAAGATGATTACGAGGTCGACGGCGTGCGCTTCCTGGGAACGACACTGTGGACGGACTTCAGGCTCAACGGCGAAGGTGAGGCCTGGTTTTCCCGTCAGAAAGCGAAACGTTCGATTGATGACTTCACAGCGATTCGAAATGGCGATCGCCGGTTCACGCCGGAAGACTCTGTCCGGCTCCACGAGACGGGCAAGGCCTGGCTCGTTGGCAAACTTCAGAAAAAGTTTCACGGCCGAACGGTCGTCGTGACGCATCACCTGCCGGCCACGCCGTCAATCGCCAGCCAGTACAAGAATGACCCGTTGAACCCAGCCTTTGCCAGCAGGCTGGAGAGCATCATTGAAGAGTATCAGCCAGATTTGTGGATACACGGGCATACCCATGTGCGTTGTGACTACGAGATCTTCGGCACGCGAGTCGTTTGCAATCCGCGCGGGTATCCGTCC
>JBHIDG010000361.1:0-3368 GCA_046760025.1 Woeseia sp.
ACCGATGGCTCGGGTAGCATTACCGTGAGCGATGTGCGTGGTAGCGTATTCGTCGACGACGGTTCCGGCAGCATCAACGTGACCGATGTCGATGAGGATCTGATCCTCGAGGACGACGGCAGCGGATCACTCAACTTCGCGCGCATCGAAGGCCGGGTCGAAAAAGGCGACTGATCAGGAATATGGGGACAGGAATAGGGGGACGTACCCCGTGCGGGGTACGTCCCCTTTTTTGCTACTATTGGCGTATAACAAGCCGCGGCAGGCACAAATAACAAGGAAAGCCACATGAAACTGGTCAGTCAACTGCTGGATTCGAAGGGTCACGCTATCCTGTCGATCGCGCCATCGGATTCCGTTCTCGATGCGATCAAGCTGATGGCCGAAAAGGGAATCGGCGCTCTCGTCGTCATGGACGGGGACGCGCTGGTCGGCATCGTCACCGAAAGAGACTATGCGCGAAAAGTTATTCTCAAGGGGCGGTCATCCCAGGACACGCCCGTCCAAGACATCATGACGTCTGATGTCCTGACGACGAGCGCCGAGGAGACTATCGACCGTTGCATGAATGTGATGACCGAGCGGCATCTCCGGCATTTGCCTGTCGTGGACGGAGACAGAGTGACCGGCATGATTTCGATCGGGGACCTGGTCAAGGCAATCATCGCCGATCAGAAAGAGGAAATAGAGCATCTCGAGCATTACATCAGCGGCTAACTACACTGACTGACGATCGAATATCTGACGGCTCGTTTGCTCGGACTATCACTGGAGGTCGCCGAATAGCTGGACGTGCGGTGACTGGAGGTAAAAATCATGAGCAGGCCTTTCGCCCTTGCCGTCGCTCTCATGTTTGCCATATCGTCGCTTCCCGCGGCCTCGTCCGAGGAAAGCAAGGTTGTGCTCGGCCCGAGAAATCTCGATCTGGCTGATGGCGCGCAGGAACTGTTGGCCGGTAACGCCAGGGAAGGTGTCGAATTGACGTTGCGCGGACTGAAATCCGCACAGGGAAAGCGGGAGAGGGAAGCCGCCCTGTCCAACCTTTGCGCCGGCTACCTGATGATCGACGAACTCGACACCGCACTGCGGTACTGCAACATACTGCTCGCAAGTAACGACAAACACTGGCGTGGATATAACAATCGCGCGCTGATCTACGTTTTCAAGAAAGATTACGAGAAAGCGGAAAAGGACTTGATAGCCGGCCAGGAAATAAATCCGAATGCCCGTACGCTGAAAGTCGTGAAGGGCTTGCTTCTCGATGCAACGCAACCCGTGACGCCGAATATCATCATCGATGATCGCAAGAAAGTGACTCTTTCTGTAAAAGAAGACGAAGAATGAAATTGGCAGTGACAGCGGCATTCTGGCTGACGCTGATATCGGCCACGATTCTTCACGCAGACAACAACACGAGAGTAACGCGGATTACTCATATGGAGGATTCGACATCCGATCGAATCCCTTCGGTGACAGCGGTGCCGAAGTATCCCGAAGTAGCGCGGCGCGACCGGATCGAAGGCGAGGCAACCGTCTGTTACACAATCGACGCCCGCGGCAGGATCCGCCGGCCGGCGGTCAAGCGCAGTTCTCACAGGATGTTCGCAAAGCCGGCATTGAGGGCCATCAAGCAGTCGCGCTACGAGCCTGCCGATGACAAGACGTCAGTCGCGAGGGCCTGCCGCACCTACCGGTTTCTGTTGAATCCCGTCGCCATCGAAGAGATCGAGTAAGGTTCTAATGCACTTTGGCCCGGCCGACGTAGTTGGTGTCGGTGCCGAACCACACCTCTCCGGCGGGCTCATAATAAAACATGTGCCGAACGGAGCCCGCGCCACTCGGGATGTCCGTGCCGCTCAGAAATTCTTCGGACCGCGTATCGAAGCCGATGAAGCGGTTGGGCGATACGCCGGTCTCTACGATCCAGAGCCTGTCGTACCTGTCTACCGCTACGCCGTAGGGCTTGCTGTTCGTGCCCGACGGCAGATCCCATTCGGTGAACTCGTCTCTGTCGGGTTCGTAGCGACCGAGCCGGCCAAGCGCATGGTCAGCGTACCAGACATCATCGTCTGACGTTACCTGAAGCCTCCTCGGTCGCGATTTGTCGTCGGGCAATGCGATTTCCTCGAGCGTCATGTCGTCCCTGTCTATGCGGACCAGCTTGTTACTGCCGAACTCGGCAACCCATGGCTCATCCTCGGAGTTCATCACGATCCCGTAAGGCCTGGATCCCCGTGTCGGAACCGGTATCAATGACACCTCGCTGGTCGCCACCGCCAGCTTGCCGACGAAATTGCCGGCCTGCACCGTAAACCAGATATCGCCCGCAGAATCGAACACCAGCGTATGAGGATCCCGCGCCTTGAGATTCGGCATCATGATCTTGTCAATCTGTCCCGTTTCGGGATCGAGCCGGCCGATGTGCGACCTGAGATTTCCGGCGTACCAGACCGTCGTTTCGGGGCCGTCCTCCGCCACGATCAGATTGTGCGGTCCCGTCCCGGGATCGAGGTCGAAGCGAGTGAAGTCACCGGTGTCCGGCTGCAGGCTGGCGACGTAATGCCCGGCCTGGCCTACGAACCAGACCCGGCCCGAGCTGTCCACGAACGGGTCCCGCGGCCGGGTATTGCTCCAGGGCACCTGTCATTCGCGTATCTCGACGATTTGTCCAGTGGCAACAGTCGGTAGCCACATCAGGCAGGCAATGATCCCCGCGTTGAGGATTCTGCAAGTCATGTGTACATTCTAGCCGTTTCGCCTCTCGCCGGTCCTCGACGGGCGTAAACTATGGTGAATAACTCAGCCATTTGCGACCGATTCTCTGGATTTCAGGGGTCGAATACACACTATCAGGGAGATTCGACCGGTGGCGATACATCTGGACGACAAACGCCTTGTAAAACAACTCCTTGCAAACGATGAGCAAGCGTTCGACAGGTTCTTTAACGAAAATTTCGCGAGGCTGTACCGGTTTGCACTGACGAGGATGTCCAATGATCCCGACGGCACGCGCGAGGTCGTGCAGATTTCGTTAACAAAGGCGATCCGGAAGCTGCACACCTATCGTGGTGAGGCAGCGCTGTTCACGTGGCTTTGTGCGATCTACCGCAATGAAATGAGCGACTGGCTCGCGGCACAGGGTAGATACCGGCAGCATATCGTGCTCACAGAAGATATTCCCGAGGTCCAGGCTGCCGTCGATTCGTATCAGGTGCCAGAGGAAGACAGTCCGGAACGACAGGTACAACGGATGGAAGGAATCCGACTGATTCAAGTCGCGCTGGACCGGTTGCCGGCAAGATACGGCGACGTCCTGGAGTGGAAGTATATCGAGGGCTACTCGGTCAAGGAGATAGCTGCACGGCTGG
>JBHIDG010000362.1:0-3359 GCA_046760025.1 Woeseia sp.
GCTCGGTCAATGCGTAATAAGGGCTGCCCTTATCGGCTTCTTGACGCTGGAGGATGCTGGCGGCCTCGAGTTCCCTGAGCCTCGTCGCCAGAAGGTTGCTGCCCATGCCTTTCTGGGACCTGCTCAACTCACCGAAACGCCTCGGGCCGACCAGCAGATCGCGCAGCAGTAAGAGGGTCCAGCGCTCGCCGATGATGTCGGCGGCACGCGCCAGGGAGCAATTCTGTCGATAGCTACGCTTTGCCATGGTTGACGAATATATCAGTTAACTATATATTATTAAAGTACTATATAATTTTAAAGTAAAGCTCAAACGATGAGGAATAAGCGTCTGATTTTAAGTGTATTATCGATCAACGCCGTTTTTTCGGCTGCCTCGGCCCTGCTGATGTTTGCGGCGGGAGGCTGGCTTGCGCAGCAGCTTGGCATCGACAGCGCCGTCCCCGTTTATGTCGTGGCCGGCTTTCTCGCGGTGTTCGCCTTGCAGCTGGGGAATATTGTGCGGATCCGCAGGATCCGGACCTGGGAGATCGCCGGCATTATCAGCGGCGACATCGCCTGGGTGATAGCCAGTCACGTACTGGCGGGGCTCTATTATCGGTCCATCTCGGCGACCGGGCTGATGTTCATCGATATCGTCGCAGTCGCCGTGCTTTTCTTTGCAATCCAGCAGATCCGGGGACTGCGGGCTTATCGCCGGACGGCGGGCCGATAGCGCTAGGTTCCGGCGGGCGTTCCGCCCGCCGGAACGAACCGATCTAGGCTGCCGACGGCTTGTAAATCGCCGCGAAAACCGCGCCCGCGATCATGAGACCGACGACGCCGGTCACGAACCAAATCACGGCAAGCTTACTCGTCAGCGGATAGACGACATATTGGTCAATCGATGTCGGTATGGAGAGGAACAGACCCATCAAGGTCCCGTAGCGCACCCCTTCCATGATGCCTTTACCCTCGTGGCCGAGCGTGAAGATGTAGCAGAACAGCAGCATAGTCACCGCACCACCCGCCATCATCATCCACATCATCGAGTCCATTTCAGCCTTCGGGCGGAACACCGAAGCCAGCGACTGATAGGTGTCCGAAAGGCCCACCTCGTGCACGATGTAGCCGTACGCGTTCATCACGATGACAACCACGATCCAGCCAATCCAACAGGTTTTGTTGCTCATCGCCCTGAGATTCATTGTCTGCTCCTTGTCTCGAGGATCCAGGTGCCCCGCCGGTCCTCATGGCGGGCCCGATCGAACGACGAGAGCGCCATCGATAGGCACCAATGGCGAAACAGCCGCCGGGCGCGGCCCATCGAGCTCACCCCGGCGGCCAGCTTGGCAGGCGACCCGCTAGATCGTGTCGGCTGCTTCCCTTCTCAACATGGCGAACCACACGCTGTTGAAGTTCCAGTTTGCCACCTGATCGAGAAGCTCGTCGGCCTCTGCCGTTTGTCCGGCGCCCTGCAACGCTTTGGCAAGCATGTAGATATTCTTAATGTCGCCGTTGAAACCGGGACTGGTGCTGAGGTTGGCCTGACGATAGTGCCCGACCGCACCCTCGTAGTCTTCCCGCTCCAAAGCGATCAGCCCGAGCAGCTCGTGATAACGCTCCAGCTTGCGCGGATTGTCGTCCTCGGCGAGCAGTTGCGCGAACTCCTCGGCCTGTGCTTCGGCCGCCGCATAGTCGCCCATGCGGGCCGCGAGCCTGCCGTTCCAGAATGCCGAAGTGGCGGCTTGTTGCCGGGCAAAATCGTCATCACCGGAATTGCTCCCCGACTCGGCCAGCGACGCAGTCAGGCGGTCGACGGCGCTCGTGGCTTCGTCCTTCATGTCGTAGTTGAAACAGATATTCGCAAGATTGGCGAGCAAAAAATTGCGCGCACTGATTTTCTGATCCGCGGGCATCTCAAGGGTGTCGATACGCTCCAGCTCACCCTCGAGCTCCGAGACGGCCGCCTCGTGATCGCCGGCGTGCAGATTCACGAACGCGCGATAGTTGGCCAGCGTAGATTGCGCAATTTCCTGGCCGGCAGCGATGCCCATATCGTAATCCGCGCGGGCCTCATCGAAATTTCCCAGGAAGGAGTTGACGTGTCCGCGCTTTACGGCGGCCACGCTATTGCCGGCGTCCAGCTTGATGGCTTCGGAATAATCGTCGCGTGCCCGCTCCAGGTCGCCCATCGCACGATGCACGTCTCCGACATTGACCCAGAGATTGTCTTCGTCCGGCTTGAGCTTGATCGCCTTCTGGAAGTTTTTCTCGGCCTTGGCAAAATCCTTGGGAGCGTCATTCATATAAGAGAATCCCAGGCTGACGTAGCCGATCGTTTCGTCCGGGCTCAACTCGATCGCCTTCCCGGCCGAGGCCCGCGCCTCATCGTGCTTGCTCTGCCCGGTCAGCAGTCCGGAATAGTCAAGCCATGCCCGTGGTGAATCGGGGTAGGTGTCGACCAGTTGCTTTCCCAGCCTCAATCCTTCTTCCGCATCGTTGGTAACAAAGCTCATGTTGATATCAGCCCATAATTTCTCGCCTTCGGTGCCTTTTGCGGACAACTCCTTGGCCTTCCTGGTCGCCTTGACGAACTGCTCGCCCGAGAGCGCCGTGTTGCCGAGCATGATCCAGCCGGCGGCGAAATCCGGATCCTGCTCCGTCAATTGCCGCGCCGCCTGATTCGCCGCGACGAAGTCACCCTTGTCGGCCAGCTCGCGAACCTTCTTGTACTGTGACATCGTGGCCTTGCTGGCTGCCGACAGCGGAATTCCGCCGTCGCTGGCCGCCAGCTCCACCGCTGCGGCTTCGGTCGCCGCTGTCGCTTCCTCTGCGACCTGGCCCACCGTGGTGTCCTGTTTTTCAGTGCATGCAACAAGCAAGGCAGCTGCCGTGAAGCATGCCATTAGTCTTGAAAACGTCATTTTTCTCTCCCGACCCTTGGTTGATACGCCGACTCGACGCCGGTCTCGATAGATTCAGCATAGCGCTAATCTGGGGTTTTTCCACATGCCATGTGACCGGCCGGGCCTGAAAAAGTTTAACGCGTTGGCGGAACTGCCCAGGTCAGGGGTTTCAGATTTCGTTCTTACTTGAAATCAGAATATTAGCAGGGCTTTTTAAGTCTGTTTCTCCTAAATCGTCCAATCCACCTTGGCGTCATCGCAGTCACCGCGAAGCTGCGCGAAGGTCTTCGGAGGTCGAATCAACGGCAAGGTCAGACAAACGCCTGGGCCACGTTGAAAATATTGTGAAACAGGACTGGGACCACCAGACTGCCTGTGCGCTCTCGCATCCAGGTTTCTACAAACCCGACAGACCCGCTAGCCCGGATATTGCACCAATAAAAACGGCGAACCCGTAATTTCCTTTATAAT
>JBHIDG010000363.1:0-3348 GCA_046760025.1 Woeseia sp.
CGCCCTCCAGGCGTTACCTGGCGCCCTGCCCGATGGAGCCCGGACTTTCCTCCGCGACGCCTTGGCGACGCGGCGATTGTCTGGCCGACTCTTACCTTCTCGAACCGAGATTATATCGGTGCCGGAGCTTATTCCCGTTTCAGTGGCTGGGAATAAGTTCGGAAAGTTAGCTCCGGCACCATCAATACGCCGGGCCCTCTTCTCCGGCTGCGTCCCGCATCTCCCAGGCGGAGATCATCGGGAAGACCCGGAACAGCAGCAGCAACGACAGCAGGAACCCGGCGACCAGGCCGGCAACGAGCGTAAGCTCGGTCAGCGACGAGAACGGCACATGGTCGGCCTGACTCGCCGGCATCACGAGGAGATAGCGGTTGATCCAAACGCCGACGTTGATGACTGCGGCCACCGGGAGAAGCGACCACCAGCGGCGCTTGACCCGCGCGAATATCAGCGACCCGATCGGAATCACGAAGACGCAGGCAATCATGATCCAGAAGTACGGCGCATAATGACCGAACATCTGCGCCCAGAGCGGCCCGGTTTCCCGGGGCAGGTTCCCATACCAGGTAACGAAGTACTGCGCCCAGAACATGTAAAGCCAGAGTAGTGTGAACCCGGTAATGACGATTCCCATACTTTTCAATTGAGCCGTCTCGAAAAATTCATTCAGGTCCAGGGTACGAGTCATCACTGCAGCGAGTATCAATATGGCCGCAGTACCGGCGAGCATGTTCCCGAGAATGAAATACATTGGAAAAACGGTGCTGTGATAGTGCGGGATCAACATCATCCCGAAGTCCCAGGCGATAAAGGTGCTGGCGACGCCGACGACCAGCAACACGACTGGCGCGAAGAGGAACATGTTCGATTTCAGGCGTACCTGGTCGCGGCGCTGCCTCATGGACCACAATCGCTTATAGAGACTTCGGCGCCACTCCGGGCCATTCTCTGTTGACTCGCTGTTGACATCCGGTAGAAGACCCATCAGAAAGTAGACGGTCGCGAGCCCGTAAAGCAGCAACTGCGCCACCAGATTTCTTACTAACAGGTACTCGGCATTGAGCCAGGGACTCAGATGTTCGCCGGGCTCGGGTGACAGCCAATAGAACAAATGTTCCTTGCCATTGGCGTAAATCAGCAAAAGCAGGACGATGGCAAACGGGAAGAAAGCCAGTGTCACGATTTCTCCGAGCCGGTAGAAAGGCCGCGCCCAATCAGTCCTGCAAATCCGCATGATCGCCGAAAACGCTATGCCAAACTGACTGATTCCCAACAGGAAGACAAAAGTTGCTAGGAGAAAACTCCACGGTACCGCTTCAGGCGCAGTGGCGAGCAGGTAAATGAAATTCGCAGTGCCAACCACAAACGTCACGCCGAGGACAAGCAACGTCGTCGAGTAGCCCCGCCTTCCTTCAGGCACTCCAATTGCAATGTCGCGAATCGTGCTCATGGTTCTCCGAACATTTCCTTGATGAAATTAACCAGATGCCAGCGATCTTCCACCGCTATCGCCTGCCGGTAAAAAGGCATCGCGATGCTGCCATGGCTGATCGTATAAAAGATCTGTCCGTCGGGTTGAAGCTGAACGTAGTCGAAATTGAGTTCCATGGGCTGGGGCACGAACTTACGACCAACCGGACCGTCACCGCGTCCGTCCGGACCATGACAGACAACGCAATGCGTCTCGTACAAATCTCTGCCACGTGCGAGAGATTCTGGTGACTTCGGTATCGGATTGGTCAGGGTTCGCCCCGCTTCCAGACGCGCCCGGACGAGCTCGACGATGTCTTTCGGTGGCGGGTAACCGTCCTTTCCGCCCACGGGCACCGTCGAAGAGACTGTCGAGACCTGCGTTTCCTGGGGCTTCACGGACGGCTGATTCCGCATGTCCTTGTCCCAGGGCAATGTAATCCCGGTGGCCGGAACGGCAATCAGGCACAGGGCAATTGCCAACTCTGAAATCCGCCGCGCTGTCACCGGTCTTCCTCCACCTGCCGGATGACATCGGCGCCGGCCTGTCTGATGATCTGCTCCGCCCTGACCGCCTCGTCACCAATGGCTTCTTCGACGACCACGACGAAGCGGTCGACGTTCGCCGATGACAGGTACGGCCTGTCGCGCCACGCAGGCAGGCCGGACACGACGTGGAATCCCAGCAGCGTAAACAGGACTCCCAACAGGATCGTCATCTCGTAGGCGATAACGAGATACGGCGGCAAGGCGATGACGGGCCGCCCTCCCGTGGGCAATATGAACACGAGCGCGGTGCTGACGGCCATGGCAAATCCGGACATGCCCCCGATGATCGCCCCCGCAAGCGAGAAGCGCCTCACCGGGGACTTGCCGAGTCCGAGGAGTTCCTGCGCCTCCTCCATGGGCAGCGGCGACAGTAGCGAGAGCCTGTCAAACCCCGATGCCTTCAGTTGCCTGGCCGCTTCGAGAAAATCCTCCTCGAACGCGAACGAACCGACGACAGCCATCAGGCATTCCTCCTGAGGGGCTTCAGCGTCTCCTTGACTTCATATATCGATACAGCCGGAACCCATTTAATGAAGATCAGGAAAAGCGTGGCGAAAATCGCGAATGAGCCGACCGTGATCGAAATCTCGATCCAACTCGGGAAATAGAACCCGAAAGCGTCCGGCAGGAATTTTCGCGGTTGTGATGTCGCGACGATGATGAATCTCTCGGTAAGCATGCCGACATTGATCAGGATAGAGATAACCAGCATCTTGTTCCACGACAGGCGAATCTTATTGAAGAAGATCAACAGCGGCACGAATGCGCAGAAGAGAATCATCTCCCAGTATAGCGGCGCATAGAACCCGGTGAGCCTGAATTTCAGCGCTTCCAGCTCGAA
Source organism: Woeseia sp. (assembly GCA_046760025.1). Classification (GTDB taxonomy): domain Bacteria; phylum Pseudomonadota; class Gammaproteobacteria; order Steroidobacterales; family Woeseiaceae; genus JACZWL01. Next base: position 2,861 of record JBHIDG010000363.1, read on the forward strand.
CGACGAACCGCCGTACCAGCTACTGAAGAGCTCCATAATGTTGATGTAGCTCCAGATAAGGGACAGTGCGATGAGAAGTTTGCCGAGATTGTCGAGATGCACCTGGCCGATGTAGCGCTCGAAGTTGAGAAACTTCCGCAGGCAATACATGACCGTGACGATGCCCGCCGTTCCCGAGTAAATGGCGCCGCATACGAAATACGGAGCGAAGATAGTATGGTGCAGGCCCGGAACGATGGATAACGCAAAGTCCCACGACACGATGCTGTGTACGGATACGGCCAGCGGGATGACGAAGACAGCGAAAAACGTATAGGCCCATCCCAGCGTATGCCATTCGCGTGCGGTGCCGCGCCAGCCGAATGAGAAAATTGTGTACAGCCTGCGCCGAATGCCTGTGCTCGCATCGCGGACAGCGGCAAAATCGGGCACGGACCCCATGTAGATGAATATCGAACTGGCCACGAGGTAGGTGGTGATCGCCATGA
>JBHIDG010000364.1:0-3345 GCA_046760025.1 Woeseia sp.
GGAGACCGGGTCCGTGCTGTTGGATTGTGCCGTGGCCTGCGAATACCGGCACGGCTGGGCGATCGAGCAAAACCTCGAAGAAGCCCTGGCCGCCAGCTGGCACAGGGATCTCGTGACCGGAGCGACGCAGGTCGGCCCGCACCGAGCGGATGTCGGTCTGCTCTACGAACGGCGGCAGGCACGGCGGTTTGTCTCGAGGGGCCAGCAAAAACTGTTGGCGAGCGCGATGGTTCTGGCCGCTGCCGAGACCGCCCAGGCTGCGCTGGACCGCCCCCTGCTCCTGCTGCTCGATGACCCGGCGGCGGAACTGGATGAGTCCTCGCTGGAGCGGCTGATGAGGGGTGTTTTCAGGCTCGATTGCCAGGTCATCGCGACGGCACTGGAGGCGGACGCTGTGGAGTTTCCCGCACGGCCGGCGCTGTTCCACGTGGAACATGGCGAGCTGCAGAAAATGGAATAATTTATAGTCCGAGCCGGTAAAAATAAGCCCCGGCAAGCGGTCTCCGCTGGACCGGAAAAGCCTCATAAAAAGCCGTATTTCTGAGGGTTTCCGAGACCCTGTATCCGCCCTCAAATGATACAATGAAAGGGTCTTTTTCGAGGGCATCGAATGGCCGACGAAAGCGAATACACTTCCAGTAATATCAAGGTCTTAAAGGGCCTGGAGGCCGTCCGCAAAAGGCCCGGAATGTACATCGGAGACACCGATGACGGGACCGGCCTCCACCACATGGTTTTCGAGGTTGTCGACAACTCGATTGACGAGGCACTGGCCGGATTTTGCGATGTCATCACGGTCACGATTCACGCCGATGAATCGGTGACGATTACGGACGACGGCCGGGGTATTCCGGTCGATTTGCATCCCGAAGAGGGACGCTCCGCGGCTGAGGTCATCATGACCGTGCTGCACGCCGGGGGCAAATTCGACGACGATTCCTACAAGGTTTCCGGCGGGCTACACGGCGTGGGCGTTTCGGTGGTCAACGCGCTGTCGGAGCACCTGATGCTGACCATTCACCGCGACGGCAAGGTGTATCAACAGGAGTACAAGCATGGCGAGCCGGCGGCGCCGCTGGCGGTTGTCGGGGATACCGGGCGCACGGGCACAACGATCCGTTTCAAGCCGAGCGCGAAAACCTTCAACAACATCGAATTTCACTATGACATTCTGACGGGAAGGCTGCGCGAGCTATCGTTCCTGAACTCCGGCGTGCGTATCCACCTGGTTGACGAGCGCGATGAAAAGGAAGACCTGTTCGAATACGAGGGGGGCATCCGGGCCTTCGTCGAGCATCTCAATCGCAACAAGACACCGATTCACGAAGGCGTGTTCCATTTCGTGTTCGAGAAAAACGGCGTTGTAACAGAGGCTGCCCTGCAATGGAACGATGGTTATCAGGAGAACATGTTCTGTTACACCAACAATATTCCACAGCGCGATGGCGGCACCCACCTCGCCGGTTTTCGAAGCGCGCTGACCCGCACGCTGAACACCTACATCGAAAAAGAGATGTCGGGCAGGAAGGACAAACTCACGCCGAGCGGTGACGATGCACGCGAAGGTCTGACGGCCGTGCTTTCCGTGAAGGCGCCCGACCCGAAGTTCTCCTCGCAGACGAAGGACAAACTGGTGTCGTCCGAGATAAAAGGGATTGTCGAGTCGGCGATGGGCGAGCGCCTGGAAGAGTTTTTGCTCGAGAAGCCGCATGAGGCGAAGGCAATTGTCTCCAAGATCATCGACGCCGCGCGGGCGCGTGAGGCAGCAAGAAAGGCCCGTGAGATGACGCGCCGCAAGGGCGCGCTGGATATCGCGGGCCTGCCGGGCAAACTGGCGGATTGCCAGGAGAAGGACCCCGCGCTGTCCGAGCTGTTCCTGGTCGAGGGTGACTCGGCGGGCGGCTCGGCCAAGCAGGGCAGGGACCGGCGCACACAGGCAATCCTGCCGCTGAAGGGAAAGATACTGAACGTGGAGAAAGCCCGCTTCGACAAGATGTTGTCGTCCGCCGAAGTGGGAACGCTCATCACGGCGCTGGGTTGCGGCATCGGCCGGGCAGATTTCGATCCCGACAAGCTTCGCTATCACCGTATCATCATCATGACCGACGCGGACGTCGACGGCTCGCATATTCGAACGCTTCTGTTGACATTCTTTTATCGACAGATGCCCGAGCTTATCGAGCGTGGCCACGTGTATATTGCACAGCCGCCTTTGTACAAGATCAAGAAGGGTAAACAGGAGGTCTATGTCAAAGACGATACGGAACTGAATGCGCACCTGCTGAATGCGGCCCTCGACAATGCAAAGCTGTACGTAAACCCGGCAGCGCCACCGCTATCCGGCCAGGGGCTCGAGGCGTTGGCAAAGGAGTACATGGCGGTCGAGGGGATCATCGAACGCATAGCCAAGCGCTACGACGAGACAGTGCTTCGGACTATAACTGCGCTGCCGGAAATCGATGCCGCACTGTTTGAGAACCTGGACCGCCTCGAGAAATGGGCCGAGCAGCTGTCGACGCGTTTGCCGAAAGGACACGGCGACAGAGCCACGAACGGCAACGGCGGTGATTATACGGCCGCGTTCGAGCGGGGCGACAAGGACGGGGAAGGCGTGCGTATCGCGGTCCAGAGAGTGCAACACGGCATCGGCGCAACACGCTACATCCCGAGAGAATTCTTCGACACCAACGAGTATCGGCACATCATGGAACTTGCCGGCAAGTTAAGGGAATTGATCAGTGAGGGCGCGTACGTCGAGCGCGGCGAAAAGCGCATGCCGATCAGTTCTTTCGAGGATGCAGTAGAGTGGCTCATGGATGAGGCCAGAAAAGGGCAGTCTATCCAGCGTTACAAGGGCCTCGGCGAGATGAACCCGGATCAACTCTGGGAGACGACCGTGAACCCGGAAACCCGGCGCCTGATGCAGGTCAGAATAGAGGACGCCGTCAAAGCCAACGAAATCTTCACGACATTGATGGGCGATCAGGTCGAGCCACGCCGGGAATTCATCGAGCAAAACGCGCTGACGGTTTTAAACCTCGACGTGTGAGGTCCGATAGCCTTCGCTGATGTCGGCCATCTTCGATTCAATCCAGGCCTGGGCGATCTCGTTGGTCTGCTTCGGCTCCTGCAGGGACGCATCGATGGGCGGGCCGATGCAGATACGAATCAGCCCGGGCCGCTCGGGCAGGCCGTTGCGCGGAAAGAAATCTCTCGCATTGTGGGCGACCGGCACGACCACGCGACCGGTTTCCCTGGCCAGGGCCGCGCCGCTGATGCCGTAACGCCGGGTCTCTCCGGGCGGCATCCTCGTTCCCTCGGGAAATATCGTTATCCATATTCCCT
>JBHIDG010000365.1:0-3339 GCA_046760025.1 Woeseia sp.
AGGCGCGAATAGCCTGTGCGATTGACGACCAACGAGTCAGTATCGCAGTACAGACAATTTCTCCTCCCCGCCTGGCGGATCGCTGCATAAAGTTTCTGGCGCGCGTAGGCCGTCACATGCGCGGCGATCGCCGGGAAAGACTCGCGACTCTCACCCTCGTCAATCCAGTGTTGCACGATGCCGCCAAACTTGCGGTAGTGCTTAACCTCACCGGAATCAAGGTCAATATCGGTCCAGACTTGCACCTCGTTCGGGTCGCAGATGTCGCACTCGTCGTAGCGTCGGCCACGCTGACCGAATTTGCCGTACAGACTGTTGCCCATACGCTTGAAAAACCAGGAATCGGTTTCGTTGCCCGCTGCAATCGCCTTGTGCCGTTCGCCGATACTGAAGTCGACAAAGCCCTTAAACAGCTGTGCGCGCTCGTAGATGGCCGCCCAGGCCATCGAAACGATGTGACCTTGAGCTAGGGCGTATTCGAGTTCAGGACTGGTAAGAGCGCATCTAAAGCGGCCTGTGGGGAAGCACAGTCGCCCTTGATGCAGGACAGGATAAGCAGGCTCCCGAGTATCGATAACACAATCACAGACAACAGCACGGGTCCGAAGCCACTTCGCGAGTTCTTTGTGGGTCGGTCGGTCACAGTAATCAAGCAGCTTACACGGAAAGTAGCCATCGCGCATCACGGACGGATACATCGAATTGACGTCCAGATAGTAAAACTCCCCCCGATAGGTGCCGATCCTGAAACACTCGCAACGCCCGCCAAGATACGCTTCACGCGCCAGGGTCGTTGGCTCAATCGAGGTATCAATTAAAATCTTGCAGGGCATGAAGCGATGCCGGTAAGCCTTGAAAGCCTGAGACGCCAATGTCGGCGAAAAGCCACCCAGGTCATTCGCGCGCAGAAACCGTAACCAGCGAATCGTCGCTTGCCGGATCACTTCCACGTCCTGTTTACCGTACTCGTCCCAGGCCGCCTTGGAGGCGTTCGGCTTAGGCATCGGCAGCTTGGCTATGCCTATCGATTTGCCCACTTTCGCCAGTGGCAAGCGCCAGATATTCAGCGTGTCGACGTACTTGATGGTGCGCTTGTCACAACGCCAGGAGAGTATCATCGGCGGCGCATCCGCAATCGCCGAGGTCAAGCGGAAACCACGCGCGGGCAATTCAGTGAATGTGTGCATGACCGGGAGGTCGAATGCGCCGTTGTGGGACATCAGGTAGAGTCGAGTTTTAGCTCGCGCTCGATCCAGACACCACGTCCAGAAATCGTCAATCGAAGTGAATCGGTACCATTGAGGTTGACTCCATGCTTCACCACATGAGCGGCGCTGATAGCATGCCCATCCGAACCACAGATAATGATATTGGCGCTTATCCGGCCGGACCTTAAATTTAGTTTCCGTGTCAAACCAAACGATATTATTCGGCTGCTCATTGGACTTGTTCCCCTGTATGTAGTGGCAGCGTCGAGCCATCACAGTGACCGTGGCTTGCGCTGCACGGCAAAATCCAGCAGGGCGGTCGCTTCGGTCAGGGTATCGCTTTGACCTTCCTCCGACACAAACTGCGTGGCCGTATCCTCGAGTTCTTGCGGCGAAATAATGCGCCGATCCGTCGACACCGTTACGTGACGATCGACCAGGTTGCCAAAGGCATCACGGCCACGGACGCGCATCCAGAACGCGAACTGCTTATTCATCCTGGTCAAAGAGTGCGGCAAGCGCGCCGTATTGATGGTGAGGTTCTTGGGCACGAATCGAAGATTTGCCGCATGTGCTTCGATCGCTCTCAACTCGCGCATGATCGGTAGGATCGAGCGCGGGCGTGAAATTTGCAGACCGGCCTGTCGAACAACACGTTCAATCTGCCGGGAAGAAAGCCCTTCACGCGTACCGCGCCATATAATCGGGTACGCGATCCGGGCCGTCTTGGGAAGTGTGGCAATTAACGGAAGCGCCATGAATCACTCAAGGTATTTCGGCGGCTGCTCTTTCAGCAACTCGCGAATTTTCCCGTCGTAGTGCAACAGCATTTTGTGCTTCCACTTCGGGCCGTGGGGTGAGTAACTCTTGGCGATCGTGCGACGCGTGCGGCGCAGCGTGCGCAGAGCTTCGTGCCACGACTTCCACTTGGGGTCGATACGGCGACGTTGCCTATGCGCTGTAGAACGCGTCATAGAGCTTCATCACCCGATTGCCACTGAGTTTCGCTTCGCCGCGTTGCGTGATTGCAATCTCGACCCCCGCGCCGATCTTATCGAAAAAGTCGACCAGATTCGCCGACTCCCACAACGACCAACGCTCCCCGCCGACTTCCTCGACGATGGCCAATCGAACATCGACCGGCTCCCCGCGCCGGATTAGCTCAACAGTCTTGACCTTCAGAACGACGCCGGTCAATGAGCCCTTATCAAACTCCCACGCCGGATAGTCGTCGACGTCCGTATCGGCACGCTTCATCCCCTCCGGGGCTTCAGGCACGTCTGGCAGCGTCTGCTGCTCATTCGGTGCGTTGTTGTCAGATTTCGCTGTCATAGTTCTCTCCTCCTAGTACGTCCAAAGCGCCGGACGCGGGCGTAGCGGCACACTCGCCGCCATGTCTAAATGGATGAATCGCTTGCGCGGTTTCTGCGAAATGCCAATACCGGTTATCGCCGGATGCCTCAAGGTATGACGCAGAATCTCGCGACACAAAGTCGGACCACAATAAATGTCTGCGGCAACACCAAGCGTATGCGCGCCAGGCTTTTGCTTTACAACCTCGAGCGGATGATCCAGGCAGCGATAGCCAGACGTGATGATAAAGGGCCGGCCGACCTCGCTGCGTAACAGCTGCAACATGTCAACGAAGTTAGGCTCAATCAAATTGTGCCCACAGCCGCATCGGCAAGCGAACTCGGCCAGTGTGAAGTTCGGCCAGCTAGGGGTTGCATTCATGGTAGTAACTCTCGATCGACGGAACACCCGGTTCGGCAATCAAGATCAAGTCAACACATTGAGCCTTGCAGAACTGATACATAACACCATAAATCGCGGCTCGTGCCTCTTGCGTATCCTCCAGCGAACGACTCTTAAGAATATCGCCAATGTGTAAATACAGTTCGTTGATTCCGACTGCATCCACATAAAGACCCGTTCCAATTTGAATCAGATCAGCAGCATCTATAGACATAGATTGTTTCTCCTGTAACAGCTCCGGCCGAAGACGAAAAATACCCCTCCCCCTCCCCACTAGTCAAGATATGCAAGGAACGTGCCAAGGGTTGAGCGCCGGCAGTTGGCACGCATCTTGCATGGTCAGCCGGAACATCGGCGTCGGCGCTGGCGTATCCCC
>JBHIDG010000366.1:0-3339 GCA_046760025.1 Woeseia sp.
TTACCTACATTACCGATCGCAACGTCGAGAACATGATCACAGGAACGATCATCGCGATCGCGATCATCGCAGTCATCCTGATGCTCGCGCTGAAGAGCTTCCTGCTCGGGCTTCTGAGCCTGATCCCGAACGGCCTGCCGATTCTGGCGACTTTCGGAGCCTGGGCGCTGCTGGTCGGCGAGGTCGGCTTCTCGGTCGCGACCGTAGCATCCATCTCGCTCGGCATCATCGTCGACGACACCGTCCACCTGCTGTCGAAATACGTGCGCGCGCGCCGCGAGCGCGGGGGCACGGCGGCGGATGCGATCCGATACGCGTTCAGGAACGTCGGCGTGGCCATCATCGTCAACACGGTCATCCTTGCCGCCGGCTTCCTCGTGCTGCTGACCTCGAGCTTCAAGGTCAACGTAGACATGGGGCTCCTGACAGCAATCGCGATCGTCTTCGCCCTGATTCTCGATTTCCTTTTCCTGCCGGCGCTGTTGCTGCTGGTTGACCGTGTCGGCACACACAACGTTTCAGAGGGAGTACCAGATATGACACAACCCACACCATTACCACGTCCGGCGATGAGCTTCGTCGGCGTGTTGTTGCTCGTCGGCTTCGCGATTGCGTTCATCGCCTCACCCGTCCGCGCGACGACTGTTGCCACGCCCGTGCGCGGTGCGACCGAGGCAGAGCGGCTCGGCTTCGAGGTCGCCGCCCGGGCCGATCGCTCCGACCGCGGCTTTCGCGACAGCGAAGTCGATCTCGAGATGGTGCTGAGGAATGCAGCCGGGCGCGAGTCCCGCCGCAAGCTCAGGATCACCACGCTGGAGATTCCCGACGAGAGTCTGGGTGACAAGTCCCTGGTAGTGTTCGACAGCCCCAACGACATCAAGGGTACGGCCCTGCTGTCGTACGCCAGGATCCTCGACCCCGACGATCAGTGGCTGTTCCTGCCGGCGCTGAAGCGCGTCAAGCGCATATCATCGGCCAACAAGTCCGGACCCTTCGTCGGCTCCGAGTTCGCTTTCGAGGATTTCACCGCCCTCGAGCTGAACAAGTACGACTATACCTGGCTGCGTGAAGAGGAGTATGACGGCATGACCACCGACGTCATCGAGCGCACGCCGCGCTACCCGAACTCCGGTTACACCCTGCAGGTGAGCTGGGTCGATCGCGACGTATACCAGGTTCGCAAAGTCGAATTCTACGACCGCCGCGGCGATCTGCTGAAGACTCTGACGCTCTCCGATTACCGGGAATATGACGGCATCTGGCGCAGCCACCGGATGGACATGGTCAATCACCAGACCGGCAAGAGCACGGACCTTATCTACGGCGATTACCGGTTCGATGTCGGGTTGAACGAGAGCAACTTCGTCAAGGGCCGGCTGGCGCGGCTCCGCTAGGTCGATAAAGCAATATGCAGGCCGCCTGTCCGCAGCCCCCCTTGTCTCTCCCCATCGCGGGCAGGCGCCTCTTTCATTGAAACAACATGAAGTCGATAACGAAAATATTTGCGATTCTGGCAATGCTGATAGCCCCCCCGTCGATGGCCGGCGAATGGGACCTCACCGGATTCGCCGGCTTCGACACCCAGGCGTTCTGGCTCGATGGTCGCTATCAGGACCAGGATGATTACAACGTCTCGGCGATGTTTCAGCCTGAGTTCTACTGGCGAAACAACCAAGGCAACCAACGCGTCAGCATCATCGGCTTCGCGCGCCTTGACGGCCAGGACAGCGAGCGCTCGCATGCCGACCTTCGCGAGGCCTACTGGGGTTATGAGAGCGAAAACTGGGACGTCGTCATCGGCGTCAACAAGATCTTCTGGGGTGTCACCGAGTCCCGTCACCTGGTCGACGTCATCAACCAGACCGACCTGGTCGAAGACATCGATCAGGAGGACAAGCTCGGCCAGCCGATGGTGAACTTCAATCTGCAGCGCGACTATGGGCGATTCGAGCTGTACGTGCTGCCATGGTTTCGCGAGCGCACCTTCCCCGGCGTCGACGGCCGATTCCGTGCACCGCTTCCGATTGACGATAATCACACGATCTACGAGTCGCCCGCCGAACAAAGCCACGTGGACTTCGCGTTTCGTTATAGCCATTACGTCGGCGACCTCGATATAGGCGCCTATCTGTTCGAGGGCACGTCCAGGGAACCGCGCTTCACGATTTCGCCGCAAGGCGATCGCCTGCCACCCATTTATGACCAGATGACACAGCTTGGCGTCGATCTTCAATACACGCACGACGCCTGGCTGTGGAAGTTCGAGGCCATCGGCCGCGATACCCGAAGCGACTCATTCCTCGCCGCAGTTGGCGGTCTCGAGTACACGTTTTATGGCGTGCGCGACAGCGCCGCCGACGTCGGTTTGCTCGTCGAACTCCTTTACGACGGCCGCAAGGAAAGCGCTCCACCGACTGCCTTCGACAGCGACGTATTCGCCGGCACACGGCTCGCGCTAAACGACGCGAACGACACGAGTGTGCTCGCAGGCTTCGCCATCGACACCGATACGCAGGAACTCTTTTTCAATCTGGAAGCCGAGCGCCGCTTCGGCGACGAACTCAGCGCCGAGTTACGCCTGCGCACCTTTGCAAACAGCAAGCCCAACGAAGCGCTTTACACCATCGAGCGGGACGATTACATACAGCTGCGACTGAGCCGGTACTACTAGATCTAGCAACGAAGCCCGACTGCAACGACCTCGTCACATTCGGTCTTACCCGGCGGCGGTGTGATGGTTGGTATTTGATCAGACAACCAGAGCCCGATTAGTTCGGAACGGAATGACTGCTTCTGCCAGATGCAGACGTTCAACCTGCCAGGATCATCATGTTGCAATGGGCAGAGAACGGCCAGGAGCGACCATCGGCTTAAAGCAAAAACAAACCCCGCCGAAGCTGGGTCTGCGATGCAGAGTAGAGATCATGTCTCAGTCATCATCCTCGTCGTCATCGTCATCGTCCCCGTCGTCGTCGTCATCCTCCTCGTCGTTGTCGTCATCCTCCTCGTCGTCGTCGTCCTCGTCATCATCCGTCAGCAGCGCCATCATATGCGCTGAACCTGAGGCAGGGCCATTGTCGTCATCGCTGTCGGTACCGATTACCGTCGCGTCCTCGTCTGCCGTGACTAACAAGGCGAAGTCAGCAGCCGATGCGCTATCAGCCGCCAGGACATTAGCGCTCTCGTTCAGGACCAGGGCGAATACGGACACGGCCTTGAGCAATAGAACCAATCCGCAGATGCCCGTGGTCAGTATGCTTTTCAATTGAATCTTCATCGTCACTCTCCGTTCTCTAATGCTATTCATAATTGAACGTGATCGACATCCCGCTCCCGGTC
>JBHIDG010000367.1:0-3331 GCA_046760025.1 Woeseia sp.
GCATGAGATTGCCGAAACAGAGCATACCGAGGAGCGGCGCCGCAGCCGGAAGCAATAATGCAACGAGCAGCAGCATCAGCAGAGGAAAAATGATCCGCTCGGCCTTGGACACCTCCCTGAGCTGCAGCATTTGGATCTTGCGCTCCTCCTCGGTGGACAGCGCTTTCATGATCGGCGGCTGTATCAACGGCACCAGCGCCATATATGAATATGCCGCGACGGCGATCGCCCCGAGCAGGTTCGGCGCGAGCCTGCCGGCCACATATATGGCGGTCGGTCCATCTGCACCGCCAATAATGCCGATCGCAGCAGCTTCACGAAGAGAGAAGTCCATCACGCCGATCGCGGAGAGGCCGAGTGCGCCGAGCAGGGTCGCGAAAATGCCGAACTGAGCGGCCGCACCGAGAAAAAGGGTCCTCGGATTGGCGAGCAACGGACCGAAGTCCGTCAACGCGCCGATCCCCATGAAAATGATCAGCGGAAACGCACCGGTTTCGATGCCGACCACGTATAGCAGATGTAGCAACCCATCCCCGGTCGCGATCTCGACTCCCGGAATGTTACTGAGAATACCGCCGAATCCGATCGTAACGAGCAACAACGGCTCGAATTTGCGGACGATGCCGAGGTAGAGCAGTCCCAGGCAAACGCCAAGCATGACCAACTGACCCGGGCGCAGCTGGTACAGTCCGGTCCCTTGCCAGATTTGCTCGATTAGCTCCATGGCCTAGTCTATCGAGACCAGCGGGGTGCCTACTGCGATAACGTCTCCCTCGCGAACGAACACGTCCGTGATCATCCCGGCCTTTGGCGCGCTCACTTCCATTTCCATTTTCATGGCTTCGATAACCAGCATGGGCTGACCCTCGCTAACGGCCTCGCCAACGGAGACCAGCACATTGAAGACATTACCGGCCAGTACCGCTCTGACTGTATCGGCATCATGGCCTGTCGTCGACGTAGCTGCGTCGGCCGCTGGAGCAGGCTGCACATCCGTCAGCTCGCCGGTGTCGGCGACTTCGACCGTGTAGGCGTTGCCGTTGATCCGGACCGAATAAACCGCGGTGCCCTGTCCCTGTACTGGTGGACTTGTCGCGTCCGGGGCAGGCTCGAATGCGCCCGGGTTTTCCCGATTTTCGAGAAAATTCGCACCGACCTGCGGAAACAGCGCGTAGGTCAGCACGTCGTCGATCTCGTTCTCGGCCAGCCGGAACCCCATGTCGTTCGCCATGTTTTGAAGCTCGACCGCATGCGATTCCAGTTCGGCCTGTATCAGGTCGGCGGGTCGACAGGATATCGGTCCATCCCCGTCAAGCACCCGCGTTTGCAATTCGGGATTCACCGGCGCGGGCGTCGCGCCATACTCGCCTTTCAGGACGCCGGCGATTTCCATGGTAATGTCCTTGTAGCGCTCGCCGGCCAGGACATTTATTACCGCCTGTGTGCCGACGATCTGCGAGGTCGGCGTAACGAGTGGGATGAATCCCAGATCCTCGCGAACTCTCGGGATCTCCTCCAGCGCATCATCCAGCTTGTCCGCAGCATTCTGTTCTCGCAGTTGACTCTCGAGGTTGGTCAACATGCCGCCCGGTACCTGCGCAACCAGAATCCGCGAGTCGATACCGCGAAGAGTACCTTCAAACTGCGCATACTTCTTGCGCACCTCGCGAAAATAAGCGGCAATCTCCTCGAGGAGAACGATATCCAGCCCTGTCGCACGTTCACTCTGTTCGAGCATTGCGACAAGTGATTCGGTCGGTGCGTGACCATAGGTCATGCTCATGGAAGAGATAGCGGTATCGACATTGTCGACGCCGGCCTCGGCGGCTTTCAGCAAAGTCGTCGTCGCCAGGCCTGTGGTCGCATGACAATGCAGGTGAACCGGTATCGTGACTGCTTCTTTGAGCCGGCTAACCAGCTCAAAGGCGGCATATGGCATGAGCAAGCCGGCCATGTCCTTGATGCATATCGAATGCGCACCCATGTCCTCGATCTGCCGCCCCAGGTCAACCCATAAGTCCATCGTATGTACCGGGCTGACCGTGTAGGAGATCGTGCCCTGCGCATGTTTGTCGACGGCAATGGTCGCTTTCACCGCCGATTCGAGATTGCGCATGTCGTTCAACGCATCGAAGATGCGGAACACGTCAACACCGTTGGCCGCAGCGCGTTCGACGAATTTTTGCACAACGTCATCGGCATAGTGACGATAGCCGAGTAGGTTCTGACCGCGCAATAGCATCTGCTGCTGCGTGTTGGGCATTGCAGCCTTGAGTTTGCGAATTCGCTCCCACGGATCTTCGCCGAGATAACGGATACACGCATCAAACGTCGCTCCACCCCACGATTCGACCGACCAGAAACCTATCTGATCCAGTCTGGCGGTGATCGGCAGCATATCCTCGACTCGCATGCGAGTAGCCAGAATGCTCTGGTGTGCATCGCGCAGTACAACCTCGGTTATGCCGAGCGGCTTGAGGTCTGTCACATCACTAATTCCGCATTTCTGTCAATCAATCGTTTTTTCTGCTGCGATGGCGGGCTATTGCCGCAGTGATGGCGGCAATTTCCTCTTCTTTGTCGCGTGACGCAAATGACGGCTGAAGTCGCATCACGACACGCGACATCAGAGTAGTGGCACCGACCAGCACTGACAGAAACACGAACACGACACCCATGCCAGCCAGCATGAGCTGGAATCCCTGACCAAGTAAATCAGCTTCCATCCAGTGAGCCCGTCCGTACTTTCCGAAGGGCGATTATACTGAGATGCGGCACTAGAACATATTGCGTGGTATGAGAATGGATCCGCTCATAATTTTTCGCATGTGTACCAACGATTCTCGTGAGACCACCGCGGGATCAGTCAATGCGCGTGACTCACGGTACCATGGATTTCGTGTCGGTGGACTGGACGTTCGACAGGTTCCTGGCGCTACCGACCAGAAGTTCCCTGTTGGTCCGATGCCGGACAGAACGAAGCGCCCTGCCCGAGAACCCGTTGTGAAAACGGGCCAAGCGCCGACAGTATAAAGTCAGATAATCAACGGACAACCTGCATGTGGCAAATCGATTTTTCGGCCGGCATGACATCCGACTAACCCGAAACACCGGTGTATTTCTCGCCCGCAGTAATCCAGACAATTGAGATACTCACAAAACTAGAAGTGGCCTCAAAAATACGCAATAAGCAGTTGATATGAAATACTGTCATCCCCGGTGAGTACCGGGAGACTGTGATGCCACGACGAGAGGTAAGCCGTATGCGACAGAAAAACGAGCTCGCCCCGGAGACCATCAGCGCCCAGGCCCTGCATCAGATCGATTCGGC
>JBHIDG010000368.1:0-3330 GCA_046760025.1 Woeseia sp.
CTCGGCGTCGATGCTGTCCGAGAAGGCTTTGGACGACCCCTCGTTCATTTCCCTGAAAATCGAACCGACTTTGGCCTCGAGGTCGCGGTCAGCCGCACAGGCGGAATCGAAACCGGGAGAAGCGATGAGCGTCGCCAGCAAGACGACAATAAGGCCAGCTGCTGAACGAACCATCGACTGACTCCTGCCTCCTACGTCAGACTGACACGGGAGAAGCGGCGCTTGCCGACCTGGTACACGCTTGTGCTTCCCGCGGAAATCTGTAGCGATCGGTCTTCGATACGCTCGCCGTCGATTTTCACGGCGCCCTGTTTGATCATCCGAAAGGCCTCCGAAGTGCTGCTGACCAGGCCGGCCTCTTTTAACAGGTGCGCGATACCCAGCCTTCCATCCTGGCTTGCGATTGATATCTCTTCGATTTCGTCAGGCATCGCTCCTTTTTGAAACCGGGCGACAAACTCATTTTTCGCCGCCTCGGCTGCCTTCCGGTCGTGAAACCGTTCGACCAGTTCCATCGCCAGCTCGAACTTCGCATCTCGTGGATTCTCGCCACACGTAACCCGGGTCTTCAGCGACTCGACGTCATTCAACGTACGGAAGCTAAGGAGCTCGTAGTAACGCCACATCAATTCGTCCGAGATCGACATGACTTTGCCGAACATCTCGTCGGGATTGTCCGTGATACCAATGTAGTTATCGAGTGTTTTCGACATTTTCTGCTGACCGTCGAGTCCTTCCAGCAACGGTGTCGACACGACTACCTGGGGTTCCTGGCCGTAGTCCTGTTGAATCTGCCGGCCAACCAGAAGATTGAACTTCTGGTCCGTACCGCCCAGCTCGATGTCGGCCCTGAGTGCAACCGAGTCGTATCCCTGCACGATCGGATACAGAAACTCGTGTATGGAAATCGATTGGCCGGATTTATAGCGCTTGCTGAAATCATCACGCTCGAGCATACGTGCGACCGTGTAATGCGATGCCAGCTTGATGAGGTCGGCGGCGTTCATCGGGGACATCCAACGCGAATTGAAATCGATGCGCGTCTTCTCCGGATCGAGAATCTTGTAAATCTGGGACTCGTAAGTGGCAGCATTGGCTTCGATCTCGTCCCTGGACAGCGGCGGGCGCGTCGTGTTCTTGCCGCTTGGGTCGCCGATCATTCCCGTAAAGTCGCCGATCAGGAAGACGACCTCGTGACCGAATTCCTGAAACTGGCGCATCTTGTTGATCAGTACCGTATGGCCGACGTGCAGGTCGGGGGCCGTAGGGTCGAATCCCGCCTTGACGATGAGAGGCCTTTTCTTCTTGAGTTTTTCCGCGAGGCCGTCCTCGGGGAGGACCTCGTCGGCGCCCCTGACAAGCTCGTTCAGTTGATCATTGATGTTGGTCATTACCCTGGATCATCAAATCCGTTGGTCGTCAGCGGAACTGTAGCATCCTCCGCCGTCAATGAAACAGCGGCGGTAGCGTATCCCGAATCGCCCGTGGGTCCTGCTTAGGCATTAGCTCACAAAAATGATTTAAGACCATGAGATATAACAGGTTTCTTTGACCTCTCAGGCCCGTCGCTGTAGAGTAGCGGCTTCACGCGTTCTGGGGAGACGCTTAAGTTGAATCGCCCGGTCAGTCCGCTGCTGCACGACTACAAACCGATTGTCACCTCACAGGTGAGGAAATCCTACGCGATACCCTGGTTCGTCCTGGGGCTGGGACTGCCATTCGTCGGCCTGGCATTGCTTCTGTTCTTGAAAAGCGCATCGGGCACGAGTTCGGTTCTCGACATCAAGGACCTGCCCGAAGCGGATCCGCTGCACGCATCGGATGTGCCAACAGTTGTTGAAAACCTGGTTGAGGAAATAAGTCCTCTCGACCTGAGTCACATGGCGAGGCTGCCCGAGGTCGAGCCGGTTTTCGACTCGATCAAGGTGACTGTTCGCCGCGGCGACACGATGGATCGGATTTTCAGAATGAACAAGCTGGATCTGGGCAATCTCGCCAGCATCGTCAGATTGCCGGAAGCCGGGAAGTTCGTTCGCAGGCTGCAACCTGGCGAAGAATTTGAAATCAAACACGACAAAGGAAAGATACAAAGCATCTATCGGAAAATAGACCTGACGACCGCTCTTGTTATCTCCAAAGCCGACCTGGGATTTGTCGCCCGGATCGTGGACCGGCCAATCGACGTGCGCCGACGACTCGCACACGGCCGAATCGATTCGTCACTTTTCGAAAGCGCTGCAAGTGCCGGCATGCCGGACAAGCTGATCATGAACCTGGCCGGTATTTTCGCCTGGGACATTGATTTCGTTCTCGACATTCGCAAAGGCGATGATTACTACATTTTATTCGAGGAAATTTATCAGGACGGCAGATATATCAGCGACGGCGAGATCATCGCGGCGGAGTTCAATAACAACGGCAGGACGTTTCGGGCGCTTCGGTACATCGACGAAAGCGGTCGGTCGGACTACTTTACGCCGGAAGGGCGCTCCGTCCGAAAGGCGTTCATACGGGCACCCGTGGATTTCACGCGAATCAGCTCGAGATTCAATCCGCGCCGCAAGCACCCGATCCTGAACAGGATCCGCGCACATCACGGTGTCGACTACGCCGCACCACGCGGGACCTCGATAATGGCCGCGGGCGAGGGGAAAGTGATCTTTCGCGGCCGAAAAGGAGGTTACGGTAACGTGGTCATCCTGCAACACGGCGGTAACATTACGACGCTTTACGGGCACATGTCGAGATTCGCGAACGCAGCGCGAATCGGCAAGCGCGTCAAACAGGGACAAACGATCGGCTACGTAGGCAGCACAGGGCTCACAACGGCCGCGCATCTGCATTATGAATATCGGCTAAACGGGGTCCACCGAAATCCGAGGACGGTTAAGCTGCCGCAGGCGGCGCCGATCAAGGAACGATATCGCGAACATTTTCTTTTGGCTTCGGCTCCGATTCTGGAAGAACTCGATCGGTACAAAAGAACACAGATAGTCGCCGCACGCATGCCGTAGATGAACAGTCTGTATATCGGCCTGATGTCGGGTACCAGCATGGATGGTATTGACGCGGCGCTGGTCGAGTTCGGTGATCGATCCTGCCATGTCGTTGCTACATACAGTCATCAATACCCGGACGAGCTGCGCGGCGAACTCATTGCTGCGGCTCGCGAACCCCGACAATGCACAATAGATACGATCGGCCAGCTGGATAACTGGGCGGGCGAATCGTTTCGCGACGCGGCACTCGAGCTTATATCCGTATCGAAGACCGACGCCGCAAAGGTGATTGCAATAGGGAGTCATGGGCAAACACTTCGCCACCAGCCCC
>JBHIDG010000369.1:0-3311 GCA_046760025.1 Woeseia sp.
ATCATACGCGTCTCCTTCTCAAAGGGTGGGCTGTGACGAACCTTGGCACTTTGCCTTCCTCATCGATAAACCATGCGCTGCGGACATTTAACCACCTTCCGTCGGGAGCTTCCAAGCGTCCGTCGATAACGTATCGGGTTCCCAAAATTGTTTTTTCTTCAAGTGTGATTTCATTGTCTAACGCGTGTTGCTTTAATGCGTTGGCAAGATCCTCCCACCGGGCCTACGTCGTCAGGGTAAGGGGGATTATTCTGAAGGCTCTGACTTTAGGGCCTCATCAATGGTGACGTGGCCGTCTCTAATGGCTAGACATGCCCTTAGCACGTGAAGCTCGAACATCATCTCGTCTTTCGGAAATTCCCGCCGCATGATGGAAAGTAGCTCGGCCATCTTGCCGGGGGGGATTCTGGCTTCCTCGGCCACCTTTTTATAGTCAAAAAATCGCATGTCGCTTCCTTCCTCTTTATAGCTCAGGCGGGGCCAGAATCTCAATGGTAGATAATCGCCTAGCGATGTTAACTTCATTTACTCTAGCTCGTCTCAGTCGGTTCACCATGTGCCTAAAATTCCAAGATAACAGTACCTCCTGGCGCGTCAGAACTGCTGCGGCGACATGCAGCGCGTCATTGAGCATAATGAGACTAAAGACGCCGCTCGTAACATAGTGGCGCGCCAACTCCTTCGTTTCTTCGGTTATAGGATAGATTGTCAACTCGTCCAACAGCGTCAGAAGTAAGCTTCGACGGCCTGGGTCTTGGGTTTGGCCGATTTCTTCGCGGGTTAACTCTGATGTAGCAGCCTCAAAATCACCTAGTCGCTTCCAAAACTCCTCCGTCTGTGCTTGACGGTCAGGTGCACGATCGTCGTAATAGGCACTCAAGACGGATGTGTCCAGATAGACCCGCAGTTTTGCCATGTCTAGCTGTATCTAGTCGATCTTTCCCTCTAGTCTCGGTCGGTCGTCACGGCAGCTCCTTGTAATCGGACCAGCATGGGTCACGTTCTCCGGCGACTTTCGGCTCCCAATATAACAGGGATGCCCGCCTAAAACCAAACGACCTAAACGCCCCCTCGAAGCCGCAGCTTTCACGCAAGCAGCGTTCGCCAATGTCGAGGGTTCACTGAAAGTGAACAGTCAAAATTAGTGAACAAGGCGTATAATTTGACCACCGTTAATCATCTGTCCAGCCTACTTTCGGCATGCGAAGTATAACGAGCAGGACTTATCCGAGCCTCCGTCAGCACTCTAAGATTGTCAGGAAAGCAGGGCCCCGCTACCGCATTCCTTTCCCGTCGGAATCGACATTTACGGATTTGCGCAATTGAGCAAACATGATAAAACTCACGCTGTATGGAAGAAGCCGCCTACCGACAATCGCGGCTGTGTCGTCTCCTCGGCAACCCTTTAGCGTTCGCCATCGTTCAGGTGCTCACGGAGAACAAAGACCTGAGTCCAAGCGCCGTCGCCAAGGCCGTCGGACGAAGTATCTCCAGGGCAAGCCACGTATTGGCCGCGCTTCGCCTCGCCGAGATTGTAAGATACGAAACTGACGGCAGGCAGGCCAGATACCGGCTCAAGCACCCGCGCGAAGTCCGGCAGATCCTCAGGGCCTTGTCAGAGTTCATCGCTTCGGCCTCGCGTTCCAGGTGATTGTTGCGGATTTGCGCCATTGAGCAAACCTGATCGAATCACGGAAGCCGCCACTGCGCGGAAGATCGCTCGCGGGTCTCAGATGCCACCTAGCCCCCTCCACCCACCGGCCCCCGGCTTCCCCTTCCTTTTTCATCTCTGCCAACAAACAACAAAAGACGCCACCCCTTTGCTGTACCTTTACAATAACTTGAAACGTGCTCTTGTTCCCTCTAAGAAATGCTTAAGACTACGGTCGGCTTTGCTAGCGCGATAAAAATCCATGGCCTTCAGAAGTTCCGCTGCAAATTCAATACCGCCGAGAGTGGGTGGATGACCAGCATCTACGATGGCCTTCGATAGAATGCTCTTATAGTAATCGCGGAGACATTTCTTCCTGCCTAACCTCGGCCTTACACCGACCACCTGAGCAAATGAATCCGAATCAGCAAGATACCAACGCTCGATATGAGGATCGGGACAAGCCACGATCGATCGCTCCTTAAAGGTTTCCACGACTTTCCCGTCAATTTCTTTTCGCGCGGCATTCCAGCGCTTGCAGTTGGCGTCTATAGCAACCACAACGAGATCTGGTATCGTCATCTCGGAGGGCGCCTTTAGAACGCTCTTCTGATACAGCGACAGTTCATGAAGAACACGCCCGTGGCCTCCCCGTGCTGATCGGACACGAATGCGAATTCCCTTTTGCTCCTCTTCGGCAATCCGACTAATCATTGCCTTCAAGAATTCCTCATGTGCCTGGTCCTCAACAAAAAGGTCTACTAGGGTAAAATTATTCATCCAGCATGCCCCGAAGCATTAGACTTTCAAAGAGACCATCTTCTGTTCCAGTCGTCAAAGCTTCAGCGATTTCGTGGTCTTTAAACAGAGGGCCAGTTACGTCAAATCGTCCCACCTCTGTTCCGCTTGGTCCCTGCTGAACGCGCAGCAGGGCTATATCTTGGGGCCGAGACTTGCCACGCTTCAACACGGCATCACATAAAAGCGGCGAATGGGTGGTCACGATGATTTGCCGCCCCTGGTCCATAGCAAGTGAGGCGAGAAGCTGCACGATCAGTTCAAGGCGTCGGGGATGAACACCGTTCTCCGGCTCTTCGAAAGCAAGAAGGGAACCACTCCAAGGGTTTACAGTAAGAGCACACAAAGCTAGAACACGGAGAGTTCCTTCCGAAACAATTCGGGACGAAAAGTCCATCCCTCCTTGCCGGACCTGGATATCCAGGGTGCCGCGCTTCTTGTCAAGATCGACCGTCAAGTCCTCCACGCTCGGGATGAGAGACCGTAGTGTGCGCTTGACTGCCTCAAAGTGCTTCGAATGCTCTGCGTGGAGGCGGTAGAGGAAAGGAGCAATGTCTTCGCCAAGGACACCGATGTCCCGAACATCTGAAGGAGGGCGAGCCGACCTCATGGCAACACGTGGGTCTAGGTAATAGGTCCGCCAACCGAAAAGTTCAGTGCGACATCGTTCTATGGCACGGTATTCAACGCCGCTTAGCCGAGGGTCCGAAAGGATTGCATAGTTTAGCTCCACGGGTTCACGACGCGGATTTGCAGGCTTGCTCTTTCTGCGTACCCGCAGTTGGTCATCGACTTTCTCTATTGAAGGATTCCCCTTCGGTTCGCCTTTCTTGCCAAGCGTTGCCAGGTATTCGTCACGCAC
>JBHIDG010000370.1:0-3308 GCA_046760025.1 Woeseia sp.
TTCATGGTCCTCATCGGCTGGATCAAGGGCTGGATCGACCGTCGCTGGCTGCAACACATCGTCCTCGAACGCGGCGCCCGCGATGCACTGATCACGCTGTTTGGCTACGTCGGATTCATCATCGCCGTCATCATCGGCCTGAGCCTAGCCGGAGTGGATCTGCGTGGCATCGCAATCGTCAGCGGCGCCCTCGCCCTCGGTATTGGCTTCGGCATGCAGGAAATTGCGAACAACTTCGTTTCGGGCCT
This sequence comes from Woeseia sp., assembly GCA_046760025.1. GTDB lineage: Bacteria > Pseudomonadota > Gammaproteobacteria > Steroidobacterales > Woeseiaceae > JACZWL01. The sequence continues at coordinate 249 of JBHIDG010000370.1, forward strand.
GATCCTGTTGTTCGAACGGCCGATACGTGCGGGCGATTTCGTGACCGTCGGTGAGGTGGAGGGATTCGTCCGCAGTATCCGCATACGGGCTACGGAAATCGAAACCCTGGACAACCAGAACGTGCTCGTGCCGAATTCGGAGCTGATCTCGGGGCGGGTCACAAACTGGGTGCTGCGCGACACCTACGGGCGGCTGAGGATCATGGTCGGTGTCGCTTACGGTTCGGATGTCGAGAAAGTCCGGGAGATACTGGAGACCGTCGCGCGCGCGCATCCGGAAGTGATTACCGACGGCCGCGCGCCGGAGCCGCGTGCACTTTTCATGGGCTTCGGCGACAGCTCACTCGACTTCGAGCTTCGAATTCGGATCAACCGAATCGAACGGCGCTTTCAGGTAACCAGTGACATCAATTTTGCAATTGACCAGGCATTCAGGGACGTGAACATTACGATTCCGTTCCCGCAGCGCGATCTCCATCTTGTTTCATATCCAGAGACACGCGGTGAACCGGCAAGGCTCAGCGCGGAACCGGTGACGACGAAGGCGCCGCAGCAGCCGGAAAGCGTAACACGCAGCCACCGGGCCGAACTCGAGGTGTCCGCATCAATCGAAGACCTCTGGACGGCGCTGACCGATATCGACTACCTGAATCGCTGGCTGGCGCTGGACGGCGAATTCACGCCGCAGATAGGTCGGCCATTCTCGCTATCGCTGCGCGACGGCTCCGAGATGTCCGGTCGGATCGACGTATTCATGCCGCCGCGGCGCATGCGTTTCGTCATCGCCCCGCGGAAGGGCGAAGACCCGTTGTCGAGTGGCCCGATTACGGTCGATTTCCTGCTCCGGTCGCGCGACCAAAAAACACATCTGACGATCGGTGTTGCAGGCATCCCCGCAAGCGAAGATTGGGAGGAGTATTACCGTTTGTCCGAGGATCGTTGGCAGAATGCGCTGGTCGAACTCAAACACGTGCTCCATCGGGAATAAGGCGCAATAGGCTTCGGCCTGCTGATCATTCGAAATCCGGGACCTCGAAGTCGAGCTGGGCCGCAAGAAATGCCCACTGATCGGCCGCCTGTTCGATACGCATCCAGGTGGGCTTGCCCGCGCCATGTCCGGCCCTAGTCTCGATGCGGATCAGGATCGGGTTGAGACAACCCTGAGCGTGCTGCATTTCGGCAGCAAACTTGAAGCTGTGCCAAGGCATGACCCGATTATCGCGATCACCCGTCGTAATCAGCGTGGGCGGGTAACAGGTCCCTTTATGAACATTGTGTAATGGAGAGTATGCAAACTGGGCCCTGCAGTCGGACTCGTTCTCGCTCAGGCCATAGTCACTCGACCACGCGCGGGCGTTCGCGCTGGTCGTGTGATAGCGCAGCATGTCGAGCACGCCCACATTCGGTATCGCGGCGCCGAACAGGACCGGACGCTGAGTGATCGAAACGCCCACCAGCAAGCCACCATTGCTGCCGCCGTATATCGCGAGTCTTGACGGCGACGTGTACTCGTTGTCGATCAACCACTCGGCCGCAGCGATGAAATCGTCGAATACATTCTGCTTATTCTCTCTCGTGCCGGCTTCATGCCAGGTCTTGCCGTACTCGCCCCCGCCACGCAGATTGGCTACCACGACAACGCCGCCCATTTCCAGCCAGACCATGAAACTCGTGCTGTAACGAGGCGTCTGAGAAATATTGAATCCGCCGTACCCATAGAGCAGCGTCGCATGCGATGGGTGATGAACTTCGGGACGCGCGTGCCGTCCTTGCTAGCGTAAAAGACCTGTGTGGTCTCGTAGACGTCCGTGTCGGCGGCCACCCGCACAGCCTTGTACAATTCCCTCGAATCGTCCATCAGTGAATACCGGTAGATACGCGGCGGCGACACGTAGGATGAAAACGAATAGAACGTCTCCTCGTCGTCCCGCTCACCGGAAAACCCCGCCGCCGAGCCCAGTCCGGGTAAATCGACTTCTCCCAGGAAGTCACCGACACGCGAATAGGATTCGACTCTCGAGCGGGCATCCTGCAATACTGGGCGAAGAATCGATCCCCTGCCCGGCTGACGCGCCGGAGTACGGACTTCTGTGGCGGAATCAATACCTGCCACTCGTCCGGATCGTTGATGTCCACGGCGATGAACTGTCAGTTTGGCGCACCCCTGTTGGTATGCACGTAGAAGACATCCCCATCGGTATCGACGACGCCGTATCGTGCATCCCATGTGTCGAACAGCCGGCCGACTGTCCGGTCCGAGCCGTCCAGCGGCACGTAAAAGACGCCATTGGTATCGACCTTGTCCGATACCTGGATCACCAGGCACCGGCCGTCATCCGTGACTGATCCATAGGGGTTTCTGGTGTCATGATCGGTGATTCCAAAGACCAGGTCGTCCTCGTCCTGGGTGTCGCCGAGCCTGAGGTAGTAGATGGCCACTTGTCGCTGGTCATCCGCGATACCGTTTTCGGACATCGGATAACGGCCATAGTAAAATCCCTTGTCGTCGAGCGACCAGGATATCCCGGTGAATTTGGTGCCACTGATGAGGTCCGGATGATCCTCACTGCTATCGACATCATGAATGTGCCACTGTTTCCAGTCGCTGCCACCATCCGAAATGCTGTAAGCAATCAGCGTGCCGTCGTGGCTGATCTCGACGCTGCCGACCGAGTCGGTTGCATCTTCCCTGAGTCTGTTCGGATCGATCAGTACCCGCGGTTGGCCCTGCAGCGATTCTGTGAGGTACAGGACGCTCTGGTCCTGCAGGCCATCGTTGTGCCAGTAGAAGTATCGCCCCGCTTTTTTCGTCGGCAAAGCATATCTTTCGTAGTCCCACAGGTCCCGGAACCGTTTGAGCAGTGAGTCCCGGGCCGGTATTGCAGCCAGATAAGGAAAAGATATCTGGTTTTCGGCCTCGATCCATTTCCTTACGGTCTCGCTCCCCACGTCTTCCATCCGCCCGTACGGGTCTGCGACCGGCATGCCGAAGTAATCGTCAGCCCGGTCCGCGCGCATTGCGTCAGGGTAGGTTGCGGCCTTCGGATTCACCGCCGGAGA